>PWMP01000199.1 GCA_003558145.1 Elusimicrobiota bacterium | reverse complement strand
TTATCTCCGTTAAGAGGAGAACGGAATACCACTCCGGAGGATGAAACCCGGGCTATGTCGGACAGGCTGAAAACCTGGTAGCCGCCCGAATCCGTAAGCACCGGGCCGGGCCAATTCATAAACTTATGGATGCCGCCGGCTTTTTTTATGATTTCCATTCCGGGGCCTATGGTAAGGTAAAAGTTATTGGAAAGCACGACACCGCAGCCGGTGCTTTTTACCATATCCGGAGTCAGCGCTTTTACCGTTCCCTGGGTCCCTACAGCCATAAACGCCGGCGTTTTAATTACACCGTGAGGAGTAGTTATTTCCCCGGCGCGGCCGCGGTTCTCTTTTGAAACCGACTTTATTTCAAACAGACTGCTCATCGTCAATTACAAGCATCGCGTCTCCGTATGAAAGAAAGCGGTAGTCCTTTTCAAGGGCAAGGCGGTAAATCTTTTCAACAGCAGCAGCTCCCCCTCCGGGAATTTTTTCATCAATATATGCGGCAACAAGATCTATAAGAGGTGTTCCGGGAAGATGAAAATTAGTAAGAAACATTCCCCTGGACGTAAACCTGTACGGAGCCTTTATGTAAAGAGAAGTTTTACCTGAAGCAGAAGATATCTTTCCTTCCCGCACCGAACTTTCAAGCGCTCTCATTACGGTAGTACCGCATATGAGGGTTCTGGGTGCGGAATTTATTATCCCTGCCGATTTACCGCTTACGGAGAATCTTTCCGGAGGCGGGTCGCGGTAAGTATCCATAAAAGTCCCGGGCCCAACATGAAGGGTAACGGACGCTATTTTAACTCCTTTGTCCTTTATCCTGCGGACAATTTCATCGGTAAAATGCAGGGAAGCCGTTGCTGAAGCAACCGAACCTTCACGGCGGGAAAAGACACTACGGTAATCCGTTTCGTCACTGGCTTTTACATCACGTTCGGCTGTTATATAAGGCGGCAGGGGAATGTATCCGTATTTAAGTATGTTGTCCGGGGTTTTTAAAACAAAGATTCCGCCTTCTTCTTTTTTAATAACCTCAACAGCTGTTTTTTTTCCTGAAGGGGACAATATTTCTACAGTTATTCCTTCCGAAATTTTTGAGGCGGGCTTTCCCAGGGCGCTCCAACAGCCTTGATTCTTTTCTACAAGAAGAAACTCTGTCTTTCCTCCGGTCTCTCTTTTCCCCCGGATTCTTGCATTAATTACGCGCGAGTCATTAACCGCCATCGCATCGGAAGGTTTTAAATATTCAACAATATCTCTAAATATTATATCTTCAGTTTTTAAAGAGGGGATGCGGATAACCATAAGCTTTGACCTGCAGGGGGGATTCGCCGGGTGGAGCGCTATATTTTTTCGGGGTATACTGAAGTTTTCTTTCATTGAGGAAAAAATCCGGAAGATTTCAGTAGCTCCACCTTCTTACTTCAGTACCCGGCATATAGTAGCTGAGTATCTCTCTGAAATTTCTCCCTTCAAGAGCCTGCCCCCTTGCCCCCCACTGGCACATACCAACGCCATGCCCCCACCCTCTTCCGTAAAAACGGTAAGGTTCTTCGGCGAGGCCTATCGTAAACATGGCGCTTTGTAAAATATTAGGCCCTGCCGTCATCCTGAAAGCGTGACCGGTAATCTCAAGCTCACCGCCTCCGTGTGATACTTTCATTACGTCAACTCTTCCTGAACGGGTACGTGAAACAAGCTCAATACTTTTAATTTCTCCGGCAGGGATGCCGGAGAGACTGCCCGCTATATCCGAAGGCGAAAGATCCAGTTCCCAGCGGGCCCGGGGGGAGTCGCTGCAGAACGGGCAGTACACACCCTTAAGATAAGGGATATCCGAACCCCATACTTTCTGAACATCCTCCGTGTGGCCTCCGCAGGACGAGTGAAAGTAAGTTCTCGCCAGCTTATTATTATAAATAATTACTTTGCCTTTGGTTTCATCCACGGCCCGGTTGCTCCGGGGGTCTTCCACTTCCATTCCGGCATAGACCTGTGAGTAGATATCCGCAGTAAGGTCGTATCCCCTGCTCCCGTATTTTCCGAGGTTGTTTACTGCATAAGTCCTGGCGGCTATAGCCTGCGCCTTTACTGCTTCCATAGGCCAGCGGGGAGATATTTCCATAGGAAGGACGCCTTTAAGGTAATCTTCAATATTTACTTCGTTTATTGCGGTAAGAGTTTCTCCGTCGTTCAGTATAATAATAGAACCGCGGTATCTCCGTCCGTTTATCCTCAAAAATTCTCTTCTGTCTCTTGAAGAAATGCGTATTTCCCCGCCTGCCTGCTTTCTATCCCCTATCACTATATCTTCCCCACGGGGCGTAAGCACAAAATTAACTTCCGGTTCGAATCTTGTGCTTCGCCCGGAAGCAACATCATAAACTGTAAAATAAGAACTGCATTTCAAGTGTATTCTTATCTCACCGGTGAGAAAAGCAACTCTCAGGGTGTCGGCAGGAAGCCGGCGGCCGGCGCCAAAGACAATATTAAAAAGAAGAGCGCATAAACAAATCGCCGGCAATGCCTTCTGTAGATAATTTTTCATTTAATTCCGGTTGGTTAATAAATTTTCGGCGGCAGATATTATTTCAGCCCACTGATTTTCTTCAAGGTCCCTTACCGGTATGTAAGAATACGACCTTAGCGCGTCTTTTTCTGCTACCGCTGCTCCCCCTACAGGCCCCAGCCACCTGAACGGCCGGACTGCCAGAAAAGAAAGCGTTCCGGCTTCTGAAGAAAAATCTCCCAGGAACGGGCCGGCAGAAGCGATAAACTGCTCTATATCTGCGTAGTATGCCGAGGAATATCTTGAAGGTATGTGTTTTTCTGTTTCTTTCCAGAAACCGCTATGTTTCAGGCTTTTTTCTTTTCCTGCAGAAACGGCGGCGGTTTTTTCAAAAAGTTCACGTGAAGAAGCAACGGCAATAAACTCCTTTCTTCCGGACTTAAGCAAACCCATTGAAACATCAAGCCTTGTAAATAAAAGGTTAAGGCGGCCGTATTCATATTCAACATTATCGTATGAGGCACTTCTGAATGAAATACCCAGTGACCTTTGTATGAAGTCTCTTACCGGAGCATAAGCGCCGG
>PWMP01000121.1 GCA_003558145.1 Elusimicrobiota bacterium | reverse complement strand
TATTGTCCCTGTCCCTTGACGGCACAGCCGAACCTGTTCCCAGGAATATTATTTTCATATAGATAAAATAGCAAAAGCTTCAGCGGCGCGCAAGCCCTTTAAAATCTTGAATAGTATAAGGGTGTTTTGTTATACTTAACATTAAAGATTCAAATTTATCTGCTGAAGGACAAACGGAGGAAATATTATGATGAGAAGGGCGGTTTTTGCGGGAAGTTTTTATCCTGCCGGCAAAGCGGAGCTGTATAAAACGGTAGATATGCTCCTCGAATCAGATTCTCTCCGTCAGGAAAAAGTGCCCGCCATAATAGCGCCGCATGCCGGCTATATTTATTCCGGCAAAGTTGCAGGGCTTAGTTACGCTTCGGCGGACGTTCCGGACACAGTTATAATTCTCGGGCCCAATCACAGGGGTATGGGTGAAAAAGTGGCCGTTATGGAACGGGGACAGTGGGAAATACCGGGCGGCTGTGTTGAGATAGATAATGAGATGGCAAAGTTGATACTCTCTTTCAGCAATTTTGCAGCTTCCGACACAGTTGCGCACGAAGCTGAGCATTCCATAGAGGTTCATCTGCCGTTCATAGCCAGAAAAAACCCAAAAGCCCGCATAGTGCCTGTATGTGTGGCGGGTGCTGACTACCGTACGGCAGCCGATCTTTCCGACACTCTTTACAGCGCTGTCAAAGAAATAAAAAGAGATGTCCTGCTGGTTGCTTCGACCGATATGTCGCATTTTATCTCCCAGGAAGAAGCCCGCCGCCTGGATTTTATGGCTATAGAAAAAATGAAAAACCTGGACTGGGAGGGGCTACTGGAAATTGTTTCCGTTAAAGAGATATCAATGTGCGGCGTGCTCCCGTCCGCGGCAGTAATCGGGGCCGCGCAGAAGCTGGGAGCTTCCGGTGCGGAGCTTATCCACTACAATACATCCGCCGAGGTCACCGGCGATACTTCTGAAGTTGTAGCCTATGCAGGCCTTAAAATACGTTAAATAACCCCCGTGCAGATAAACGAACAGCTTGCCGATGCGTTGGAAAAAACTTCAAAATACCTGAAGTTTAAAAAAGAAAACCGTTTTAAGATAAGGGCTTTTGAAGATGCCGCCGCCCGGGTACGCAGTCTTGACGAGGACATTAGTGAAATTGCCGGAAGAAATGAAGTAAAAAAAATACCTTCCGTAGGAAAAGGCATGGCCGAACGCATAAAAGAGTTTCTTGAAAAAGGCTGGTTTACTCAACTTAAGGAGCTTGAAAAAGAAATTCCTCCTTCGGTACTTGAGCTTATGGAAATACCCGGCCTCGGTCCTGAGAGATCAAGAACACTATACGATACCCTGGGAATAAAAAACATCAGGGAATTAAAAATGGCTCTGCGCAACGGAAAAGTCAGCAGCCTGGATGGGTTCGGTGAAAAAGTATCTAAAAATATATTGGAAGGCCTCGCCAGAAAAGAAAAATATGCGGCAAGGATGCTTATATCCGAAGCGGACATACTTGCAGAAGAAATGATATCCCGCCTGAAATCAATTAAAGGGGTCAACACCGTTCAGGCTGCAGGCTCGCTTAGGCGGCGTAAAGAAAGCGTGGGCGACATAGATATTCTCTATACCTCAAGCCTAAGCGGATTAAAAATTGCTGAAAAAATCACTTCCGGCATGGACCGAAAAGACATACTGGCTCTGGGGGAAGAAAAAACATCTTTTCTTTATTCCGGGCGGCAGGTTGATTTAAGAAGAATAGAAGAAAAAAGTTACGGGGCCGCACTCCAGTATTTTACCGGTTCCAAAGAACATGCTGTTGAGCTGAGAAAGCACGCAAAAAAACTTTCGTTCAAGCTCAGCGAATACGGGCTTTTCAAGGGAAAGAAACCGGCCGCTTCAAAAACAGAAAAAGATATCTATGAATCTTTGGGTATGAATTTTATACCCCCCGAACTCAGGGAAAATGAGGGTGAAATAGAGGCCGCTCTCAAAAACCGCCTCCCGCGCCTGGCTGAACGGAAAGACATAAAAGGAGACTGCCATGTTCATTCCAAATACTCAGACGGAGGAAACAGTATTGACGAAATCGCCGAAGCGGCGCAAAAATTCGGCTACCGCTGGATATGCATATGCGACCATTCAAAAAGTCTCAGAATTGCCGGGGGACTCAACGAACAGGAGCTTGAAGAAAAAATAAAAGAGGTCCGAAGGGTAAATAAAAAATATTCCGTTGAAGTGCTGTGCGGCCAGGAAGTGGATATACTCGACGACGGTTCACTGGACTACAGCGACGATATACTGTCAAAACTGGATGTGGTTATAGCTGCCGTTCATTCCGGGTTTTCCGGCAGCCGCGAAAAAATTACAGGCCGCGTACTGAAGGCTATGCAAAACCCTTATGTTAATATAATAGCTCATCTTACGGGGAGGCTTATTAACGAGCGGCGGGCCTACGAGATAGATATCGGCGCAGTCATTGAAAAAGCCGCGGAAACGGGGACAGTCCTGGAGATAAACGCATATCCCCGCCGCCTGGACCTTTACCATAACTATGCGCGTCTTGCCGCAGCGGCGGGAGTAAAAATGGCAATAGGCACGGATGCCCATCATCTCAAAGAGCTTGACTATATAAAATACGGACTCGACGTGGCAAGAAGGGGGTGGCTTGAAAAAAAAGACCTTTTAAATACAATTTCAACTGGGTCCCTGAAGAAGTTTTTATCAGAACAGCAGTAGGAGGCTGAAATGAAAAATCTGAACAGTTTATTTGAAGGAAGCGCTTCCAATATTATCAATTCCATTATAAAAGCCGGCGGAATAATACTCGGTGAAAAATTTGAAGGCCGAAGAGGATACTTTACTTCTGATCAGGAAAACTCAGCCCGCATTGCCTCTGACCTTGAAAAAGAAACAGGGCTTAAAGGCTTTATATCTACGGACGAGCTGCCCAAATACGGCATAACCGAAGAGGACAAAGACAAAATAAAAGAAGAATTCGGATGCTCTGAAGACGATATAGTGATTCTTGTGGCCGGAGCCGAGGATAAAGCCTCACGTGCCCTTGAAATAATAAAGGAAAACATTAAGTAATTGGCTCGCAAAAAAAACAAT
>PWMP01000061.1 GCA_003558145.1 Elusimicrobiota bacterium | reverse complement strand
GCGACACCACTTAAAAAATGTGATAGAAAGAGGATAATAAAATGGAAGAACTTAACTACAAAATAAAAGATAAATCGGAATGCATAAAAGAGATTACTGTACAGCTTCCCTGGGAAAAAGTTTCCGGCGACCTTGAAAAAGTTTATGGCGATATAAGAAGACAGGTACAGCTACCGGGCTTCAGAAAAGGAAAAGTTCCGGTTGACATGGTAAAAGAGCGCTACGGTGAGGAAGCCCGGCAGGAAATGGTTGAAAGAGTTTCCCCTGAAATATTGAAAGAAGTTCTGGAAAAAGAAAACTTATATCCCGCAGTTACGCCTTCAATAATTGACTATGATTTAAAGCCCTCGGGACCGTTTAAGCTTTCTCTGCGGGTGGAGATTATGCCTGAAATCAGCCCTAAAAAGTATAAAAAGCTTAAACTCCAGCAAGATATTCACAAAGTAAAGCGGGAGGATGTTGATAAAACTATTAAAAGCCTGAAAGAAAATAATCCCCGGCTTGAAAACAAAGAAGGACCGGCTGTAAAGGATGATTACGCCATAATTGAATTCAGTGTTTTCAGACAGGACAGAAAGATTGATCTCGGGGCCGGAAACAGGCGTCTTCTTCTCCTGGGAGAAGAAGGTTTTCTTCCCGGCTTTGACAAACACGTAATCGGTATGAAAAAAGGAGAAGAAAAAGAATTTGATTATACTTTTCCTGAGGATTACCAGAATAAGCAGCTGCAGAGCGAGACGGCAAATTTTAAATTTGTTCTTAAAGAGCTGAAAAGCAAAAATCTGGTTTCGGATGACGAGATAGCAGCCAGTATGGGGTTAAAAGACAGCAAGGAGCTTAGGGGAAAGATAAACGAAAGCCTTGAGAACCAGCTCAGAAGTTCTTCCGAGAATAATATGGAAAATGAAATAATCCGGCAGATTCTTGAAAACAATAAGTTTGAAGTCCCCCCCGGATTAGTGGAAAAAAGGACTTCCGAAATGATAAAAAGTATGGAGAACTATATAACCCGGAGCGAGGGAGATCCCTCTGAAATAGACCACAAACAGGTTAAAAAAAGGGCAGAAAGAGAAATCAAAGCCGGAATGATACTTGGCGCTATCGCTGAAAAGGAGGGTATTGAAATTACGGAAAGCGACCTGGAGAAGCATAAAGAAGAAATAAAAAAACAGCTTAGCACAGAAAAATCCGAAGAGGTTGATAAGTACGTGAACCGCAATGCTGTTCTGACGGAAAAAGTTTTTGATTTCATTAAAGAAAATGCTAAGATCAAAGAAAGGGAGGTCAAAGAAAAAAAATAATATGAGTATAAAAGAAGAGTTAAAAGAAGAGATTATGCAACTTGTACCCATGGTGGTGGAGAAATCTCACCGCGGAGAAAGGGCTTTTGATATATATTCGCGCCTGCTGAAGGACAGGATAATTTTTGTAGGGACCCCTATAAATGATAATGTTTCAAACCTGGTTATAGCTCAGCTTCTTTTTCTTGAGGCGGAAAATCCGGATAAAGACATATCACTCTACATAAATTCACCGGGCGGAGTAGTGACTTCCGGCCTTGCCGTTTACGATACCATGCAATACATTTCCCCTACGATATCTACAATATGCATGGGTCAGGCAGCTTCTATGGCAGCATTGCTGCTGGCTGCGGGCGCCAAGGGCAAAAGATATGCGCTGCCTAATTCCAGGATACTTATTCACCAGCCGCTTGGAGGAGTACAGGGCCAGGCCACTGACATAGGCATACAGGCAAAGGAAATAATGCGCGTAAAGGAACGTATAAACCAAATCCTGACAGATCATACAGGGCAGAAGCTTGAAAAGGTCGAAAAGGATACCGAAAGGGATTTCTTTATGAGCGCCAATGCTGGCAGAGATTACGGTATTGTGGATGAAGTTATAGCTACAAGGAAAGAAATAAAGAAATAAAATGCCTGAAAAATTTAATCCCGATTTGAACAGCTGTAATTTCTGCGGCAAAAGCGCAGGTGAGGTTCGCAGATTGATAGGCGGCGGCGAGACTCTTATTTGTGATGAATGTGTTGAAACGGCCCACCGTATGCTTAACAAACCTCCGGAATCCAAAACGGAAACACATATAACTGAAGTGCCCCGTCCGAGTGAAATTAAGAAGATACTTGATGAATATATTATCAGCCAGGAAGAAGCCAAAAAAATCATATCAGTGGCAGTTTATAATCATTATAAAAGAATGGCCGCTGTTAAAGGAAACGGAAAGTCCCGCCGGCCTGAAGTAAAAATTGACAAAGAAGTTGAAATTGAAAAAGCTAACATACTCCTGCTGGGACCTACGGGCACAGGCAAAACGCTTCTTGCCCGTACGCTTGCCCGTATACTCAAAGTCCCTTTTGCTATAGCCGACGCCACTACTCTTACTGAGGCAGGTTACGTGGGAGATGACGTGGAAAATATTCTTCTTCGCCTGCTTCAGAACGCTTCTTTTAATAAAAAACTTGCCGAGTGGGGTATTATATACGTTGATGAAATAGATAAAATAGCAAGAAAATCCGAAAGCCCGTCTATTACACGGGACGTTTCAGGTGAAGGGGTTCAGCAGGCTCTGCTGAAAATAATAGAAGGGACTATTGCAGAAGTAAATCCAAAAGGCGGAAGAAAACATCCTCATCAGCAATGCATTTCTATTGACACTACAAATATACTTTTTATCTGCGGGGGTTCTTTCAACGGGCTTGAAGACATAATCGCTCAAAGGATTACCGAAAAAAAAATGGGTTTTGGCGCAGAACTCGTACGCGAAAAAGCGGATATAGGAGAGATTTTTAAATATGCCGAACCTCAGGATTTAAATAGCTACGGGCTTATACCCGAACTTGTAGGCCGCCTTCCGGTGCTGGCTCCTCTACACGACCTTAATAGGGCAGACCTTGTTAAGATTCTTTCCGAACCAAAAAATTCAATAGTAAAACAATATCAAAAATTGTTCGCTCTGGAGGGTATAAAGCTAACTTTTACAAAAGGAGCGCTTGAAAAAGTCGCCGCAATTTCCATGGGCAAATACAGGGGAGCGAGGGGATTGAGAACCGTAATTGAAAAAATAATGCTTAAGGTAATGTATGAAATTCCCGATAAGAAAAATATTGCCGAGTGCGTAATCAACGAAAAAGTAATAGAAAATCGCAGTGAGCCCCGCCTGAAAACCGCCTGAAAACCTGATGGCTGAATTTAAAAAAAATAAATTTCCTTTTTTGCCTGTCCGGGACATAGTAATATTCCCCCACATGATGCTGCCCCTTGCAGTTGGCAGGAAGAAATCCCTGAAAGCCGTTGAAATTGCAGAAAAAAATAAAAATGTTATTTTTATAGCGGTACAGAAAGATATCTACAATGAGTCTCCCGCAAGGAAAGATATTTATAATATGGGGGTTGTTGCTGATATAATACAGGTTATAGATCTTCCTGATAATTCCAAAAGGGTGCTTGTTGAAGCCAGAGAGAGAGCTTTAATTAGGAATGTGCGGAGCGAACCCGGAGCTCTGTCTGTAGAGGTTGAATTTCTTACAGAGCCGGAACCTGAAAAAAATGCCGAGACGGACGCTCTTATGAGAAGGGTATCGGAACTTTTTGAAGATTATGGGAGAATGAAACCCGGCACCTACCTCGAAAGTCCCTCTGCTATTGAAGAAATAGAAAATATTTCAAAATTCACAGATATTATTGCGGGCAATATACTCCTGTCGAAAAAACAGGCACAAAACCTGCTTGATGAATTAAATCCGCTAAGACGCCTTGAAAAACTTCTTAATCTTCTGGAAAAAGAAATAGAGATTCTGAAAATAAAGAAAAAAATAGAAGGAAGAGTAAAGAAACGTTTCGACAAATCCCAAAAAGAGTATTTCCTTGCAGAACAGATGAAAGCAATAAAAGAAGAACTTGGCAAGACCCGCGAAGGAGCGGGAGATGAGATAAGCCAGCTTAAAACTAAAATAAATAAAACACCCATGACACAAGAAGCGCATCGTCAGGCTAAGACCGAACTGGGGCGTCTTGAAAAAATGATGCCTTTTTCTCCCGAAGCTACAGTAATAAGGACATATCTTGACTGGCTTATAAAACTTCCGTGGGCAAAAAGCAAAAAAAATAATATTAATCTTTCACTTGCATCCGCAATTCTTGAAAAAGAACATTACGGACTTAATGACGCAAAAGAAAGAATTATAGAGTATCTTGCTGTTTCAAAGCTGTCCAATAAGCTTAAGACTCCGATACTGTGTTTTGTCGGGCCTCCCGGAACAGGCAAGACGTCTTTCGGCAGATCAATAGCACACGCACTTGGCAGAAAATTTACAAGGATTTCCCTGGGCGGTATAAGAGATGAAGCGGAAATAAGAGGGCACAGGAGAACATATATCGGTTCTCTGCCCGGCAGGCTTATCCAGTCAATGGCAAAAGCGAACACAAAAAATCCAGTATTTTTAATGGACGAAATCGATAAAATGGGTAAAGATTTCCGCGGTGATCCTGCTTCGGCGCTTCTTGAGGCGCTTGATCCTGAACAGAATAAAAATTTCAGTGACCATTATCTTGAAATTGCTTTCGACCTGGCGGAAGTTATGTTTATAACAACTGCTAATACTACAGCAACCATTCCTCCCGCTCTTTTGGACAGAATGGAAATTATAAAATTTCCCGGATATACAATTGATGAAAAACTGAATATAGGGAGAAAGTTTCTTATCCCCAAACAGCTGTTCGAAAACGGGTTAAATGCCGGTAGGTTCACGCTCAGCGACGCAGCATTAAAATATGTAATTGGCCACCACACGCGCGAAGCCGGTGTCCGGAACCTTGAACGAGAAATTTCCGGTATTTTCCGCAAAGTCGCCCGTGAAGCCGCCGAAAAAGGAATTAAGAAAAAAAACGTAACTATAAATAATGTAAAAGACTATCTCGGTATTCCGGAATTTTCATATAACAGGGCGACCGAAAATGCCGTCGGAGTAGCAGCCGGGGTTTCATGGACTGAAAACGGCGGAGAGTCTCTTTCAATTGAGGTTTCGTTAATGCCCGGAGAAGGCAAACTGCGGCTGACGGGAAAGCTGGGCGATGTAATGAAAGAATCCGCCCAGACGGCATTAAGTTATGTCCGGGCGAACACTTCTTCTCTAAATATTCCGGAGAAGTTCTATAAGGAAAAAGATATACATATTCACGTTCCTGCCGGAGCTGTTCCCAAAGAGGGTCCATCCGCCGGGATAACGATATGTACCGCCTTGGTCTCGGCGCTGACAGGCAAAACTGTTAAAAAGGGTGTTGTTATGACCGGTGAAATGACTTTGCGCGGAAATATTCTTGAAATAGGGGGATTTAAGGAAAAGGTTATCGCAGCGCACCGTGATAAATTTAAAAAATTTATATTTCCCGAATATAATAAAAAGCATCTAAAAGAGATACCCGGCCAAATAAAGGAAAACATGAAATTTATACCTGTAAGCAATTACCGCCAGGTTATTAAACACGTTTTTAATTGACTAAAAAAACTTTAAGATTTGACAAGAAGGCTTCATATTAGTTAAATAGCAAAATGAAATAAACTTTTGCAGTTTTTGCGTGGGCCCGTAGCTCAGCTGGTAGAGCACCGCCCTTTTAAGGCGGGTGTCGAGTGTTCGAACCACTCCGGGCTCACCATAATTTTTTTGAAGAGATTGAGGTTGACATTAGGTGTAATATTATTATCATAAGATACCATGAAAGATAAAATACATCCAAAATTACATAAAGCCGAAGTTTCCTGCGCCTGCGGCGCGCAGTTTGAACTTCTTTCTACCAGGGAAAGAATACGCGTGGAGATATGTTCACGCTGTCATCCTTTTTTCACCGGGGAGCAAAAGTTCCTTGATACTGCTGGTCGGGTGGAGAAGTTCGAAAAGAAATACGGCCGGAAAAAAAAGTCTTCTTAGAAGATACCCGTCCATCCGTGCTGTTTTCCGGCAGTGCGGTTTTTTATTATGATTGAAAAATTTGAGGAACTGAAGAAAGAGTTTTTAACTATTGAAAAAAAACTCACCCTCCCGGAGGTAATTAACAATCCCGAAAAACTAAAAGAGCATTCCCGTCGTCACAGTGAACTTAAGGAAGTTGTAGGGGAATATGAAAAATTTCTTAAGTTAACGAAAGAACTTACCCAGGCAGAGCAGCTTGCCGAAGAAGAAAGAGGTGAAATGCATGATATGGCAATGGAAGAAACTCAGGTTCTCAGCAAGAAAGTCCAAAAAAGCCGGGAACGCCTGAGAGAATATCTTATCCCCTCTGATCCTGACAGGGGAAAAGATATTATAATGGAAATCCGCGCTGCCGTTGGGGGAGACGAAGCGGGGTTGTTTTGCTCTGACCTTTACAGGATGTATTCCAAGTACGCTGAAAACCATGGCTGGAACATTGATATTTATAATGCAAGCAAGACCGGGCTGGGAGGCTTAAAGGAAATAATATTTGCCATTGAAGGAAAGGACGTTTACGAAAAGCTTAAATATGAGAGCGGAGTGCACAGGGTCCAGAGGGTACCTCAAACGGAGACCGGGGGAAGAATACATACTTCCGCCTGTACTGTAGCAGTGCTTCCCCAGGCCGGCGAAGTAGAGGTGTCAATTAATGAAAAAGACCTGAGAATTGACACTTACCGGGCTTCCGGCAGTGGAGGGCAGCATGTTAACGTTACGGATTCCGCAGTAAGGATAACTCATATTCCGACAGGAACCGTAGTTCAGTGCCAGGATGAAAGGTCCCAGCATCAAAATAAACGAAAGGCCCTTAACATGCTGCGCGCAAAGATAAAGGAGCAGCAGAAACTTCAGCAGCAGCGCAGTGAAGAAAACCGGCGGCGGAATCAGGTAGGAACCGGTGACAGAAGTGAAAAAATAAGGACTTACAATTTTCCGCAGAACAGGATTACTGATCACCGGGTCAATATATCAGTATATAACATAGATGCTGTTATTGAGGGTGAACTTGGCGAACTTCTGCAGCAGGTGAGAAAAGAAATTAACCGCAGGCAGATTGAGGAAGTTGAAGCAGGCAGCTGAAAAGAGCTGCGTAGAACTTCTGGAAAGGGGCAGCGCCCTGCTTGAATCTTCAGGTATAGATGACCCTTACGGTGAAAGTCTCAGAATTCTTTCAGAAACGCTCGGGATTTCCGCTGTTAACATAAGAGCCGGTTTTACGGGCAGTGTTTCGCGCTCCGCCGAAAAAAAGTATTTTGATTATATAAATAAAAGAAAAACAGGTGTTCCTGTCCAGTATATTTTCCGCTCTGCCTGTTTCATGGGACTGGATTTTTACATAGACGAGAATGTACTGATACCACGCTCCGATACGGAAGTTCTTGCTGAAAGGTGCCTGCGGGAACTGGGAGAGGGCAGCCCGAATAAAAAAATTTTAGAACTGGGAACAGGCAGCGGCTGTATAGCGGTTTCACTTGCGCGCTTATCAGGTTGCCTGGTTGATGCCGTTGAAATATCCGTCGCTGCCCTGGCTATTGCCAGAAAAAACGCCCGGATTCACGGAGTTGATAAAAAAATAAATTTTATATGCGCAGATATGCTGGATAAAGAAAAGCTGTTCGGATTGGCATGCTACGATTTAATTGTATCAAACCCCCCTTATGTGTCCGATTCCGAGTACAGAGTCCTTCCTGTAGAAGTTAAAAAGGAACCGGGCATTGCTCTCAAGTCTGGAAAAAGCGGACTTAAATATATAAAATTCATACTTAAGGAATATACGGGATTATTAAAACCCGGCGGGAAAATGCTGATTGAAATAGGGTATTCCCAGAAAAAATCAGTAGAAAAGCTTGGCGCCGGCCGGCTCAGCAAATTTATAAAGGATTTAAATGGTATTGACAGGGTGGTTGAACTAACGCGGCTACCGGAATAGATTTATGAACAACAGCGATTTAAATAGAATAAAACATACAATAAACTCACCGGACAGCTTATTGCTTAAAGGCCCATGCGCCTTAAACGGTACGGTAAGGGTTTCCGGTTCTAAAAATGCAGTGCTTCCCATTCTTGCCGCTACCCTGATAACAGATAAGAAGTGTACTATAAGAAATGTTCCGGAACTTACTGACATATCAATAATGACTGAGCTTCTTAAGATACTTGGAAAGAAAGTCTCCAGGGAAGAAAACGTACTTTACGTTGAAAAGGAAAAAGATACCCCGGGAGTAGCCCCTTATGAACTGGTAAGAATGCTCAGGGCGTCCATTCTTGTTATGGGAGCGCTTGCCGCCGGAAGAAATTCTTTAAAGGTAGCCCTTCCGGGCGGGTGCCTGATAGGAGAAAGGCCGATAGACATACATCTGAAAGGGCTTAAGAAAATGGGCGCCGAGATTAAGGTTTCCGGCGGTTTTGTGGAGCTTAACGCATCCGGCCTTAAAGGTGCTGAAATAACTCTGGATTTTCCTTCCGTAGGCGCTACGGAAAACCTTGCGATTGCGGCATGCGGAACCACGGATAAGACTGTTCTTGAAAATATTGCCTGCGAGCCGGAAGTTGATGAACTTTTTTCCTTCCTTAAAAGCCTTGGAGCAAAGATTAAGCACAGCGGCAGTACAGTTTCAATAAAGGGCCGCAGCAGGTACGGTGGTTCGGATTTTACTGTTATGGATGACAGGATACAGGCGGGCACCTATGTAATAGCCGGCGCCGTAAAAGGTTCTGATGTCAGAATAGAATTTTCTTCTCCGGAAACTTTAGACGCTCTTGTGGAGAAACTTTGTGAATGCGGATGCCGTATTGATACCGGATCGGATTATATTCATATAAAAACCCCTGAAAAGCTTAAGGGTACCGATATAAGGACAGCCCCCTACCCGGGTTTTCCCACAGATTTGCAGGCGCCGTTTATGGCCCTTATGAGCTGTTCAGAAGGGGTGAGCTTAATTAATGAAACTGTTTTTGAAAACCGTTTTCTTCACTGCGGTGAACTAAAAAGAATGGGCGCCGATATTGAAATTAAGAAAGACATTGCAATTGTGCAGGGTGTTGAAAAACTTACGGGAGCGCCTGTCGCCGCAAAAGATTTAAGGGGCGGAGCCGCTCTTGTTATAGCCGGGCTTCTTGCCGAAGGTGTTACCCGGATAAGTGAAACGGAGCATATCTGGCGGGGTTATGAGGATATAGTAGGTCATTTTAAAAAACTGGGGGCTGAAATATGGACAGAATAGATAGAATAATAAAGCGCGTTGCCAGGCACGGTGACAGGGCTCTTGTAAAATATACCCTGAAATATGACGGAGTCCGGCTAACTGAAAAAGATATAGAAGTAAAAAGCGGTGCGATAAGTGAGCTGGCTTCAAAAGCGTCCGAAAACGTGCGCAGTATAATTTCTCAGGCGGCGGAAAATATACGGCAATATTCACTTCCTCAAAGCAGTGAAAAAACATACGAGAAGGATGGAATAAGCATAACCGACAGCTTTATTTCGGTAAACCGGGCCGGTATTTATGTGCCCGGAGGGGATTATCCATATCCTTCTACGGTTCTTATGTGCGCTGTCCCGGCCCGCGCTGCGGGAGTTAAAGAGATTATAATGGCCACTCCTCCCGGCAACCTTACTCCCGCTGTTGCCGCTGCTGCCCAAATTGCAGGTGTTGACAGGGTATTCAGGATAGGCGGAGTACAGGCAATTGCCGCAATGGCTTTTGGCACTGAAAGCGTTCCTAAGGTTGATAAAATAGCGGGCCCCGGCAATAAGTATGTACAGCAGGCTAAGCTTAAACTAAGCGGTAAAGTGGGAATAGATATGCTTGCCGGTCCAAGTGAAGTTGTGATAATCGCGTCTCAAGAACAGAATGCGCAGTGGATAGCTTCAGACCTTATGGCGCAGGCCGAACATGGCGAAGGAACAAAAAGTATTTTAATTTCCCTGTCAGAGCAGTTAACCGGAGATGTTAAAAAATTTATTCCCGAAAAATTTTCAGGCCGGATAACTTATATAAACGCTTCCGGTATAAAGGAAGCTGTTAATATCTCCAATGATACGGCTCCCGAGCACCTTCAGATAATGCTCGAGGAAAAACTTGCCGAAGAAGCCGCCTCTATGGTCAAAAATGCGGGAGCGGTTTTTGTTGGTCCTTACAGTCCTGCCTGCCTGGGCGATTACTGGGCCGGTCCGTCCCATGTCCTTCCTACGGGAAAAGCAGCCCGCTATAGCGAAGGGCTCAGTTGGAGAAGTTTTGTAAAAAAGGTTTCGTTTATAAAATGCAGCAGGGAAGGGATGAAAAACGCCTCGGAAAAAGTGGCCGCCCTGGCAGACGAGGAAGGAATGAAATACCACAGCCGTTCAGCGCGTATCAGGACGAAAGAATGAAAAATAAAAAAGCCGAAAAACTGGTAAAAGAAAGAATCAGAAAATTTACCCCGTACGAAATTTCGCAAATAGATGAAGGTGAAATAAAACTTGATGCGCAGGAAAACCCTTATGCTTTTTCAGATGAACTGAGAAACGAAATAAAGGGGACAATAACCGACTTTTCATTTAACCGTTATCCCGATCCTTCCTACAGGGAGCTGAAAAATATGATTTCAGCGTACTGCGGGCTTAAGAGCGCAAATATCCTGGTGGGAAACGGCTCGGATGAACTTATACTGGCAGTGCTTATTGCCGCTGCCGGAGAAGGAAAGACTGTTGCCGCGCCTTCACCGACTTTCTCAATGTACGGTATTCTTTCAACTCTTACCGGAAGCAGGTACCGAGAGACAACGCTGGGAAAGGATTTCAGCCTTGACGCCGACAAGCTTCTTTCTCTTAACGCAGACGTCACTTTCATAGCTTATCCTAATAATCCTACCGGTAATTGCTTCAGTGAAAAAGAAATTGAGAAAATATTAATTTCATCGGACGGCCTTGTAGTTGTGGATGAAGCTTATTACGAGTTTTCCGGTAAATCGTTTACGTCAAAGATTAATGAGTTCAACAATCTTGTTATACTCAGAACTTTTTCAAAAGCATTTGCGCTTGCAGGTATAAGAGCAGGCTATCTTCTTTGTAATGAAGACCTGGCCCTTCAGCTGCGCAAGGCTCAGCTTCCTTACAACATAAGCGCTCTTAACGAAGAAATACTTAAGGTTATTCTTTCAAAAAGGCGCGAGATCCTGGGCACGGTGCAAGTACTTATTGATTCACGGAAAAAAATGGCGGAAAAACTCAGCCAAATGCCCGGCATTAAGGTTTATCCTTCGGATGCCAATTTCATACTTTTGAAAATAGACAGGACCGATGATGTGATAAAAACCCTTGAAAAAAATAAAATAAGAGTTAGAAGGTTTTCTGAAAAAAGACTTAAGAATTATCTTAGAGTTTCGGTAGGAGCGGAAAAAGAAAACAGAAAATTTTTAAAAGCACTGGAGGAAATATTATGAGAAAAGCGCAGGAAAAAAGAGACACCGCGGAAACGCAGATAACGGCAGAAGTAAATCTAGACGGAACGGGTAAATACAGCATTAATTTTCCCGGAAGCCTATTCAGACACATGCTTGAACTTCTTTCAAAGCACTCCGGCATTGATATAAAGATAGAAGCAAGCGGCGATACCGAGGTAGACCTGCATCATACAGTTGAGGATACGGGAATAGTACTGGGAAAAGCGTTTAACAGGGCTCTCGGTTCCAGAAAAGGAATAGAAAGATACGGTTATTCAATGATGCCCATGGACGAAACCAGATGTGACGTATGTGTAGACCTGGGAGGCCGGTCCAACCTTGTATACAATCTTCAATACCCCGGTGGAAACACTGAAGAATTTGACTACTCTCTGCTCAAGGAGTTTCTTAAGGCGTTTGCTGACCACTCGCGTTCAACTATACACGTAAACAGTGTTTATTCACCGGAGAGCGCTCACCATGCGGCCGAGGCAGCGTTCAAGGGGCTTGCCCGGGCCCTGAGACAGGCGGTAAAAGTAACTTCTGAAGACCTGCCTTCTACGAAAGGGCTTATATAAATGATAATAATTCCGGCAATAGATATAAGAGGGGGCAACTGCGTAAGACTCAGGCAGGGAAAGATGGATGAGGAAACGGTTTATTCTTCCGACCCGGTTTTAATTGCGGGGCAGTTTGAAAAAGCAGGGGCCGAAAGAATACATATTGTAGATCTGGACGGAGCTTTTTCCGGTAAAATGAAAAATGCAGAAATCCTACACAGTTTACTCAAACCTGTTGATAGCAACAACGATAATCTTTG
>PWMP01000069.1 GCA_003558145.1 Elusimicrobiota bacterium | reverse complement strand
GCGGGACAGTAAGCTTGAACTGAAAGAGTATAAAGATCTTAAGAAGGCCCTGGAAAGCAAGTATGCCCGGCGTTTCCATCTTGCTGATGTAAGCTGAGTTTTGTACTTGGCCGGTTGAGTTTGAAATAAAAGGATTAATTGAATATAATTAAGCATGACTATGAATGAAAAAAAAGCAATATATCCCGGTAGTTTTGACCCTCCCACAAACGGTCACCTTGATATAATAGATCGGGGGCTTACTGTTTTTGATGCCATAATAGTATCAGTTATAGTTAATCCTTCAAAAGATGCTCTTTTCAGCGTTAAAGAAAGAAAAGAGATGCTTTGCGATATTTACAGTTCAAATCCCAGGGTAGAAATTGACAGTTTTGAAGGTCTTCTGGTCGAATATGCATCTAAAAAAGGCGCGAATACTATATTAAGAGGATTGCGTGCTGTATCGGATTTTGAATACGAGTTTCAGATGGCACTTATGAACAGAAAACTTAATCCCGAAATAAAATCAGTTTACCTGATGCCTTCGCCTGAATTTACATTTCTTTCGTCCTCAATAGTAAAGGAGGTTAGCAGTCTGAGAGGAGATGTCAGCACTCTTGTTCCTGTTTCAGTTGAAAAACAGCTTAAGAAAAAATTACTTTGATTTTTACACAGTTTTACATTAGCATAAATAAATGGAAATAGAAAAAATCAGGGAAAAAGTTTTAAATTGCGGGGTTAAAATTGTTTTTCCTGAGGGAGAGGACAGGCGGATACGTAAAGCCGCAGAAATAATAGAGAGCAAAAAATATGCCCGCGTATTGATCCTTGAAGATTGCGAAAAACCACTTTACAAAGGCGCATCAATGGTTGCAAACGGTGAGGCGGACGCAATGGTTGCAGGTGCCGCCCATCCGACTTCAGCTGTCTTTAAGGCAGCCTTAAAAATGATAGGGCTTAAAAGAAACCGGAGCATAGCATCATCGTTTTTTCTCATGGAATCAGATAATAAAAAGGTAGGAGAAAAAGGTTCTTTTCTTTTTGCGGATTGCGCAATCGTTCCCCAGCCGTCTGAAAGAGAACTTGCTGTTATTGCCTGCATGACGGCTGAAAGCGCAGCTGAAATATTTGGATGGAAGCCGCGGGTTGCATTTCTTTCTTTTTCTACCAAGGGAAGTTCGTCGCATCCTTCAGCTGACCGGGTATCCCGCGCTGCTAAAGAGGTGGAGAATATGGAAGCGGATTTTGTTTTCGACGGTGAACTTCAGTTTGATGCGGCAGTAATACCGTCGGTGGCGAAAAGAAAAGACCCCGCTGGAAAAATTGAAGGAAAAGCAAATGTTCTTGTTTTTCCCGATCTTAATTCGGCTAATATAGGATATAAAATAACCGAAAGACTTGGAGGGTTCACTGCAACCGGCCCCATACTTCAGGGCTTTAAAAAGCCGATTAACGATCTATCACGGGGATGTAGTGTAGATGATATAGTATCAGTCAGTTGCTTTACGGCGCTGCAGGCATTATACGCTAAGGAAAAAAAAGGGAGATAAAGATAATGGCACCGTCAATTGACCAGTTATTAAAATTAATGTTTGAAAAAGGAGCGTCAGACCTGCACGTACATGCGGATGCACCCCCTGCTCTCAGAATTGACGGAGAAGTTAAAAGAGTAAATACTGAAAATCTGACTAAAGAGCAGTGCAGGACTATGATTTACAGTATGCTTACCGATAAGCAAAAGGAAGAATTTGAAACTGAATATGAACTTGACCTTGCTTTCAATGTTAAAGGCCTTGGAAGGGTAAGAACAAACGTTTATTTTCAGAGAGGTGCCGTATGCGCTTCCATGCGCGCGATTCCCAACAGGTTTTTTTCTTTTGAGGAACTGGGCCTCCCTGGCGCTATAGACGAGGCTGTCCGCCATCCTGTGGGACTTGTAATTGTGTCCGGGCCTACGGGCTGCGGAAAATCCACGACACTTGCCTCAATCATTAATTACTTAAATGAAAACCGCCGGGCCCATATTATTACAATAGAGGACCCGATAGAATACGTACACACTCATAAGAACTGCATAGTTACCCAGAGGGAAATAGGAGGAGATACAAAAACTTTTCCCCGAGCGCTTAAATACTGTATGAGACAGGATCCGGATATCATAATGGTTGGAGAAATGAGGGACAGGGAGACAATCGCTTCCGCGCTTACAATTGCCGAAACAGGACACCTCGTTTTCGCCACCCTGCATACTCCTGATGCGGCACAGTCCATAAACAGGATTATTGACGTTTTTCCTCCGCACCAGCAGAGCCAGATAAAAAACCAGCTTTCTATGGTGCTGCAGGCCGTATTTTGCCAGAAACTTCTTAAAAGAAGCGAAAGCAAGGGCGGCGGCCTGGCTCTTGCCGTTGAGGTTCTTACCGTAACGCCCGGTATAAGAAACCTGATAAGGGAAGAAAAGACAGAACAGGTTTTGTCTGCAATGCAGACAGGCGGTGAGAAAGGAATGCAGACAATGAACCAGGCGCTGTTTCGCCTTTATAAAAAAGGAGATATTAATTATCAGCAGGCAATGGACCAGTGTTCGGATAAAAAAGATATGCTTAGGGTAATGGGTAAAAACTCTTCCGGAGGAAGAAACTGATGCCTGACTTTATTTTTAAAGCAAAATCTCCGGCCGGAAAAGTTGTCCAGGGAGAGATGGAGGCTCCCGACCGAAGGACAATAGTAGAACGGCTTCGGGACAGGAGGATGATTGTTCTTGAAGTAAAAGAAAAAAAAGAAAGCGCTATCGGAGATCTTGTTAAAAAAATTAATCCTTTCCGGCCTAAAGTTAAAGAGAAAGACCTGGTTATTTTTTCCCGGCAGCTTTCAACAATGGTCAGCGCGGGGCTTCCCATAGTACAGGGACTCTCTATACTTGTGGAACAGATAGAAAATCCATATTTTAAAGGAATAGTTAATACCGTAAGAGAGGATATCGAAAGCGGTTCGGCCATAGCCGAGGCCCTTGCAAAACACCCGAATTGCTTCAGTAACCTTTTTGTAAACCTGGTGAAAGCCGGTGAGCTTGGCGGTATTTTAGACGTAATACTTGAAAGACTTGCCGAATATATGGAATCCGCCAGCAAACTTAAAAGCAAAGTAAAAGGAGCAATGGTATATCCGGCCGTTATAAGTCTG
>PWMP01000215.1 GCA_003558145.1 Elusimicrobiota bacterium | reverse complement strand
TTTTTCTTTTCTGCATCTTTTATCCAGCGTTTTCAGCTCATTAAAGGCCGAAAGCTCTTTCCCTGACGAAAGCCTGGCAACGGAAAACTTGGCCAGCATTTTAACTGTTTCAACATCAAATCCTTTCCCCCCTTCACATATGACCATGTAAACCTCTTTTTCGCGACCTTCGGACAGAAGCAGCTTTACTTTTAAATTCCTGTTATTCCAGTAACTCTTCTCTTTAGATTCCGCTGATTTAAAAAGTTTTTCAAATACAGTTTCCCATTCCTTTCCCAGGTTTAAAGTATATTCATGGATATCTTCAAGCATCTTTGCGGTCGGGTTTGAAGAAAAATATTTTATCTTTGCATCAAGAACAGCAGGCTTGTCATTAAGCTTTTCCGCTGCTTTTGTGAAGTAGGCCAGGTATTCACTGCGCTGGCTTTTAGACAATCCCTTTTTTGCCCAGCCCGAAAGGGAGACCCAGTCTTTCTTTTTATCGTAATAATGAAGAAGTTCATCAAAATAACGGGCATTCGCCATTGCGAATTTTTTCTTAATTTCAAGGATTTTTTTATTATTATTATCCTTTTCTGCAACAGCAATAAGCCCTTCAACTTCATCGGGAGCTGTTCTTCCGTTTGATTTCTTCCACTCGGATTCCGCAATTTTCCAAAGTTTCTCCGAAAGAATCTTTCTCTGACCGCCCTCAAGAGCATCCGCAAGGCCATTATAACCTTTCCGATACCTGAGTTTCTTTGCGATGGGAAGTAACATATCTATTACTTTTTCAATTTCATACCCTGTTTTTATGAGACTGCTGGCATAACAGGAGACCGCTTTTGAAAAATCAATCTCTATATAGTCTACCGGATCCCCGCAGTTACCAACTATATCAATGGTTTCACGGGCCCTGGAAAGCAGGCTGAACAATTTACCGAAACATTCACATATCAACTGACCACCGGATTGTGAAGCTTCCATTGTGTTTACCATAAGAACGGTAAACTTTTCTGTCCATTCCTCAAAATTATCATAATCTTCCGGCACGTTTGAGCAATCATAATAATCGTTAAAAGTAGCATAATACCCCGCCCCGGAATCGGAAATGAATTTTTCCGCCGCTTTAAGGAGCTCTTCAGGATTCTTTACGGATCTGAGGCTCTTAACAAGTTCCGGGATATTTTTTCTTATCCATCGCCCGCGTTTAACAACCGGCATCCCATCCAGGAAGGATTTCAGATGTTTACTGAGTTCCTTCCTGGTTAATTTTTCCAGGTCACTCTGTTTTATATCTTCCACAGTTATTTCCTGCCGTTTAAATAATCACGTTTCAATTTTTCGGCAGACTTGCTTCTTCTGCCCTGCCTGTTTAATTCATCCTGCCGCAGCATCGCTTATATTTCCGCCCGCTGCCGCAGGGACAGGGCTCGTTCCTCCCTATTTTTCCCGCATTTATTCTTATCCGGTAAAACAACTCGCTGAAATCCACGTCAATTTCGGCATACATTTTTTTCATGTTCTCCTTACTCTCTTTTTCCATGAACATGTGGACTTCTCTGGGAATATTGTTCCATGAATTCTGTACAAATTCCATAAGCATATTTGCTTCATCAATGGAGGAAAATTCATCCTTGCCCGCCTCTTTCAGATATCTTTCAAAGATGGCCTCCCGGAAAGCATGCATATTGTCCAACATCCTTTTCCGGTTTTCCTGGGCTTCTTCTACGGATATCCCTTCAGACTCGGCAACGCTTTCAGCCATACAATCAACGCATACCGGAGCAGGTTCTACGGAAGGATTCATAACACCGCCCATTTTCTTCTCCTTCCCGCACTTTGAGCATATGCACCTGCCCCCGTCAAGGACTCTTCCCTCCAATTTCTTCATGCTCTCCTGGCTCCTTCTATAACAGTAGTCTCTTGCCGTTTTTGGGGTCAGCTCATCCAATTCATTAATACATCTTTCTGCACCTTCCCCGGGAACCGCAATAGGATTGGCTCCAACAAGCTCATGCACATCACCGACTTTAGCAACCCTGCCGAATATATGCATCCCCTTCTTCATTGTCTGGCTGCCCGTGTATTCTTTGACACTATAAGTGTCATTATTTTCTATGTTAACCAGTTCCAATCCGACACCTTTGATGACATTCCCGACTTCCCAGATGCCGTATATACTTTCGTCCAGCCTCTCATAAACCTTCATCTCTTTTTTGCTCAACCCCAGGGGGTTTTTTGTGCAAAAATTTCTCATCGGCGTCCTGCCGTTCTTCATTTTGAAATCATATAAGAACCATTCGCTGAAAGCACCCTCCTCATACGGATCCTCTTCTTCGGCGGGATACCTGTCAAAAAAGACGCGCAATGCCCTTTTAACCTCTCTGCCGTAATTATACTCGGTAAAATAATCCAGCACTTTTTTAATAGTATTATGCTTCATCTTCGCCCCTCCACCGCTTAATAATCTCCTCTACCCTGCCGCGAACCTCATCCCGCGCATCCCACCGTTCATATCCCCGCATTAACAGTGTGTCGTAATCCGTACATTCATGCCTTATATGAGCCCTGAGGGCAAGCTCAATTGCATCGGCAGAAAAAGTTTTTGCATCCGATGACCTGCCTACACGCCCGCTGTATTTCCTGCAGGCAAAATCCGCTATCTTAAACTCCCTTCCCGGGGGACAGCCCGGAAAAAAGGTTCTAATCTCTCGGGCGAACTCATTTACATATTTCAGCTCCGCTTCTTCCCTTTTTTTCCTGGCCTTAATACGTCTTGCCTCTCTTAATTCCTCATAATCCAAACACTCTTCTTCGGCTTTCTCAATAGCTTCCGGGGAGGCCAGTATTCCCTGCCTCTCATACCGCCTGCGGGTGCGGCTCCACTGAAGCACAACCGCCGAGAGCCCGGAATTCTTTCTCGCCCTGCGGGTTAATGCCGCATTACCTCTTGGAAGATAACTAAGATGGTCCAGATCAGCGCACGACAGGCAGGCAGCCCCCTTGTCTGATAAATGAATAAAACGTCCGCTGAATAATTCTTCCCCGCATTCACAGCAGACAGAATCGCGCCGGACTATAAAAACAACGATATCCTTATCTTTTTTAGTACGCTTCATAGACCTCGTACATTAATGACAAAAACTCACTGAGGTCATCGGGGAGTATAATTCCGTCCAATGCCATCTCATGCAGCCT
>PWMP01000145.1 GCA_003558145.1 Elusimicrobiota bacterium | reverse complement strand
TTATTACCGTAAATTTATTTCTTTCTTTCCCGCTGCCGAAAACGGCAAGCGTGACCGCAAGCATCGGGTAGATGCAGGGGGTAAGGTTCAGGGCAAGTCCCAGAAGAAACAGGCCGAGCAGAGTTGTAATTCCCGCCTGCTCCGCAGTAACAGCTGTTGAGGCCAGCGCAGGAATGCCTGTAACGGTCAGAATTAATAATACGCTTTTAAGTATTTTTATGAATTTCATTTCTTTTATTAAAAGATTAGCTTTTTACTTTTATTTTATTTTTAGCATTATACCAGCTACCTGTCAATGTCACATTATCTTCCTTTTTTTGACAAATCATTAAAAAAATGACATAAGATAGCACTTTAGACTTTTTAACCAAGAGGTGACATCAAATGAAAGAACTTAAAAATGTAAAACTTTCGGAAGAAATAAAAGGACTCCTTAGGGAGTGTCCGGAATATCTTATTGCAAACAAGGTGGAAGATATGCTTTCCCTGTCATACAGGGACGCTGAAGCTCACGGATGGCACAAAGTGTCATACGACATACCCGGCAGGGGTGAGGTTACCGAAGCGGTGGTGTGCCGGGTAAGGAACGGCGTCGCCGCCAACTATACGGAAGAATATATGAGAAGGCGGGACCCGGACAGTATGGTTATAGCGGATGATTTCCCAACTGACAAACCTCATTTTAAAGAAAAGTTCGGTTATGATTTCAGCCGGCTCAGGCAGGAAACTTTTGACTGGCTGAAAAGCCAAAAGCTTTGCGTATTCTTCTTTAATGCCGGACCGGGAAGTCTTAAGATAGACGCGATGGCAATCGCCCCGGCAAACGCCGGCTTCTTTGCACTGGGGCTGGGACTCCTTCAGGGAGTAGTGGATATAAGGGAACTTGACCGGACATTTGAGCCCAAGGCGTTTATTTTTGTGGCTCCGACTTTCCGCCACACCCATTTTGAAGGCAAACAGGTTGTGGTCCATAAACGGGACAACAATTTTCACGAGATATTCAGCTACAACCTTTACCCCGGCCCCAGCGCCAAGAAAGGCGTTTACGGTATGCTTATAAACAAAGGGGAAACAGAGGACTGGGTAACGCTTCACTGTTCTACAGTAAAAGTCATAACTCCCTACGACAATATGCTTAGCATATGCCACGAGGGAGCCAGCGGCGGCGGCAAAAGTGAGATGACCGAAGATATGCACAGGGAACGAAGCGGGCACCTGCTTCTGGGGAAAAATACTATAACCGGAGAAAAAAGCCTTATAACCCTGCCCCTGGGATGTTCGCTTCAGCCCATAAGCGACGACATGGCGGTCAGCCATCCTTCTTTTTATAAAGATGACGGCAAACTGAGGCTGATGGATGCCGAAAACTCCTGGTTTATAAGGGTCAACCATATAGACCATTACGGGGTGGACCCGCATCTTGAAGAAATCTCGGCAATGGCAAACGATTCCCTGCTCTTTCTTAATATAGACGCGGCTCCGGAAAGCACTGCCCTGATATGGGAACATATACAGGACAGCCCGGGAAAGCCCTGCCCCAACCCCCGCCTTGTACTCCCGAGGCGCCTTGCAACCGACGCCGGTGAAGAAGCGGTAGAGGTCAATATAAGGAGTTTCGGGGTGCGCGCCCCGCTGTGCACGGCGGAAAACCCGACTTACGGGATTATCGGACTTTTTCACGTCCTACCCCCGGCCCTTGCCTGGCTGTGGCGCCTGGTCTCTCCCAGGGGACACGCCAACCCCAGTATAGTCCAAACCGAGGGAATGAGTTCCGAAGGAGTGGGTTCCTACTGGCCTTTTGCCACAGGCAGGAAAGTAACGCAGGCCAACCTGCTGCTTAAACAAATTATTGATACCCCTTCTGTACGTTATATTCTAACGCCGAACCAGCACATAGGAGCCTGGCAGGTAGGCTTTATGCCCCAGTGGCTCACCCGCGAATACCTGGCCCGCAGGGGAGGAGCATGGTTTACCCCGAAGCATCTTAAACCGGCCAGGTCGCTTCTCCTCGGTTACGCGCTGAAAGACGTTATGATAGAGGGACACCCAGTCGAAAAGGAATTTCTACAGGTAGAAAGACAGCCTGAAGTAGGCAAAGAGGCCTACGATGCGGGAAGCAAAATACTCAGAGAGTTTTTTCACGACTGCATAAAACAGTATCTGGAACCGGACTTAATACCGGAAGGGAAAAAGATTATAGAATGTTGCCTTTCGGACGGAACTCTTGAGGATTATACTTCTCTGCTCCCTTCAGAGCCCATAATAACTGACTGACGTATAAGGAACTAAAAAGGAAGAGGAGATTTCGGGGCTAGCGGGACCTGCGGGCGGCAAAGGCGAAATAATAAAAGTATTTCCTCCACATTTCTTCAGTGCTTCCGTAGCTGTTAGACCCGTAAAAATAATCTAAAAGGGCTTCGCGAAGCCGGGCAAGTTCCCTGAGACGTGAATATTCGCCGGTACTTCCTATCGTGATTTCAAGAAGTTCCAGGGCGCGGGTAAGGGCTTTTTCGGCATACTCGGGGTTGTTTTTTTTCTTCCAGTTTAGCGCCCTTTCCACCTCGCTGCCGGTATTCGCAAGTTTTTCAATAAAGGGCATTTTGTCCCATTTGTCTCCCGCCAGATTTTTATGCTGAATATTCACCGTAAAATTCTTTTATTTACTATATTAAGTATCTTTTCCTGAATACGGGGGTCCTGTACCCCCCGGCTTGAGTTGCCGCGCGAAGGCCTTATGTTTATCAGGGAATCAAACTCCACGAAATCTTCCCCCGGCAGGTCAGGATAAAAATTTATTCCCCATATATTGTCCTGCAGGGAGCCTTCCTTAAGAAGCAGCGATTCAAGGTCGCTGTGCAGTTCCGCATCCAGGGCTATGATTTCTCTTTCAATGTCAACAACGGCCTTCACCATATTGCCGAAAAGCCTTCCGGCCAACAACTTCAATTCATCAAGGCTTAGCTTGTCAGAAACTATCTTCATAACTTATTTCAGAATACGGCTGCGGAAATATTCTATTGTCTGTTCCAGGCCGTTTTCAAGAGAGGTCTGCGGTTCCCAGCCGAGCTTTTCCTTTGCCAGTCTTATCTCCGGCTGACGCACTTTAGGGTCGTTCTCCGGAAGCGGTTCGTTTTTGAGGGGGCTTTCCGAACCGGTAAGCTCAAGAATCTTTTCTGCAAAGTCATTTACGG
>PWMP01000220.1 GCA_003558145.1 Elusimicrobiota bacterium | reverse complement strand
TATAATCTTGGCGATATCCTGTTCCTCCGGTCTTACTTCATCCGGAGATTTATAAAAGGAAGGCCTGGAAATAAATATAACAACATCTGCATCCTGCTCAAGAGAACCGCTTTCTCTTAAATCCGACAGTCTGGGAAGAGCATCGGGCCCCCTCTTTTCGGGCGCCCGGCTCAGCTGGGATAAAGCTATTACCGGAATTTCTATTTCCTTGGCCATAACCTTAAGGCTTCGGGATATGTATGCTATTTCCTGCTGGCGGTTATCAGAATTGCCTTCAGAAGTGGACATAAGCTGTATATAATCTACAATAATAACACCGAGATCCGGGTACCTTGCTTTCAGCCGGCGGGCGCGCGCTTTCATCTCAAGCGGAGAAAGAGAAGGGCTGTCGTCTATCATTATTTTTGCAGCCTTAAGCCTGCCGGCCGCGCTGGTAAGCTGCGCCCACTCCCTGGACCCCATTATTCCTTCTCTAACCCGGCTTGAATCCACCTGCGCTTCGGAGCATAACATCCTGTTCATAAGCTCCTCTGCCGACATTTCAAGTGAAAAAACACCTACGGGCACCTTTTTTTCCAGGCCCAAATGCTGCGCGACATTAAGACAGAGGGCCGTTTTTCCCATAGACGGCCGTCCGGCCACAATAATAAGATTTCCCTTATGCAGTCCGGAAAGCATATTATCAAGTTTTTTAAATCCGGTTGTAAGTCCCGATACGTCAGAGTCCTTGTTGTATATTTTTTCTATAGTCTCTATTGAATCTTCCACCATACTTGAAAGCTCAATAAATTCACTGGTGACGCCTTTATGTCTTATATCAAAAACAGCCTGCTCGGCTTTATCAATAAGCTGACCGGGTTCTTCTTCAGCACTAAAGGCTTTTTCAATTACATCAGAGGAAACATTTATGAGATCCCTGAGCATAGATTTGTCGCGGACAATTTTTGCGTAATTCATTACGTTAGCGGCGGTAACAACGCTGTTTACAAGACTAGTAAGATAATCCACATCCCCTACTTCCGCAAGTTTATTCCGTTTCCCAAGGTCTTCGGCAACGGTAACCACGTCAACAGCTTCGCTCCGCTGGAACAGAGATATTATGGATTCAAATATTATTTTATGATGGGTTCGGTAAAAACAATCCTTGTTAAGTATCTCAACACATCTGAGGACCGCGTTTTCATCAATCAGCATCGAACCGAGCACCGACATCTCAGCATCAATATTCTGAGGAGGAAGTTTGTCGTATGAACGGGTTTGGGGATTCATAGTTACTAAAAAGCTATCCGGCTTTAACTACCCAAACCTTGCATTCCGCTTCTATTTCCGGATGTATCTTCACGCCTACATTGTAAACGCCAAGTGATTTGATGGGTTCTTTAACATTGATGTCTTTCTTGTCAATTTCAATTCCGGATTCTTTAAGCTTAGCCTGAATATCCATAGCAGTCACTGATCCGAAAATCTTTTCATCTTCACCCACCTGCGTTTCAACGGTTACCGAAGTATTTTTTATTTTTTCGGCAAGTTCTTCAGCCTGCTGTTTTTCCTTTATATTTTCCGCTTCACGATGCTGCTGAAGCTCTTTTATCTTATCAAGATATTTTTCCTCAGCCGGCCATACAAGGCCGCGCGGAAGAAGATAATTTCTGGCATATCCGTCGCTTACATTTATTACTTCCCCAAAAACGCCCAGTTTTTCAATATCCTTTTTAAGTATTACCTGCATTGTTCCTCCATTATTTTAATAAATATCTAGCTGTTTTTTGACAGCATTTTTCTTCTGAAATTAAGCCATACGTCCGCAATACCGATAGCCGTAAGTAAATAAATGCCTCCTGAAAAAAACAAGACCAAAAAAATCAGCATCGTTCTTATAAAAGTGCTGAATTTCCACTTTTTCATAATAAAAAGAGCTACAGACATTCCGGCCGCAAAATAAAAAACAAGCATAAGAAACCCTATATTTACGCCTATCGTCTCAACCAGCCCTTCGGAAGCTATGCGACTGCCGGCAACGAAAAAAACAGCCGACCCCAGCAGAACCCATATCATTTCATCCGGCATACGAAAATTTTCAACGGATACGGCCGGACGCTCATCCCCGTACCTGCAAAGAACAAGGTAAAGCAGCCATGATCCCATCAGGGCAAGAGTGGCCGCTATTGCTGCAAAAGCCCTTATAAGTATGTTGATTATTCTTGCAATATGATGTTCCACCTGCGGAAGGCCGGCATCTATATACACAGATGCCAGGTCCCCGCCGCTGCGGCGCAGGCTTATAAAAAGCTGTTCCATTAAATTAATATCCTTAAAATAATGAACGCCTGCAGTAACACCCGCAACAAGAATAATCCAACCCGCCGCTGCATTTATAATCCTGCCCGACGGGCTATCAGTAATTAAAAGAACCTTCCGGTACCACAGTCCGTACGCTATAAATAAAACGGCATAAAGAAGCGAAACAGCGGCTCCGCCCATAAAATACAAAACAGCCAGCAGAGCTGCCCACGAAACAAATGCTTCTGCAGCCCTGCCTCTTCTCAGAGCAATCAGCTGCGGCGCGACAGAGATAAAAAGAGCCGCCGGGCCCAGCAGAGGAACTTTCCAGAAAAAAACAAGAATCAGGGAAAAGGCAGTTGCTGCTGCCGTCCTCTTAAAAAATTTTCCCTGCATGCTAATATCCGGCTTCCGTTCCGATCCGTACTTACGGACTTTTTCAGGGACGGAGACTATCTTACGAAAGGAAGAAAAGCCAGATTGCGGGCTTTTTTAACTTCCCTGGCAATAACCCTCTGATGCAGGGCGCAATTTCCGGTTACCGCACGGGGAAGTATTTTTCCCCGGCTGTTTATGAAACCGCTTAAAAGTTCCGTATTCTTATAATCTATATCTATATTTTGCCTGCAGAATCTGCAGCGCTGTTTTCTTGGCGCCATTTATTTCTCCTTGTAAATACCCTTCAAAAAGGGATCTCTTCGTCTATTCCCTTATCCTCCGCTTCCATGGCGTCATCAACGTCATCAACGGAATTATCCTTTTCCGCATCTGCAGAAAATTTCTGTTTTTCCGCCGGGGCGCCGCCGGGGCTGCCCAGGAACTGAACGCTGCGGGCGACCACTTCAAGTTTTGAACGCGGTTCTCCGTTAGGAGTCTCCCACCTGTTAAGAGAAAGCCTGCCCTCTATATAAACAGGTCTGCCCTTAG
>PWMP01000164.1 GCA_003558145.1 Elusimicrobiota bacterium | reverse complement strand
ATAAGGAAAGGCTTGCTATGCCTTCATATCTGACCCGGGAACAAGGCGGCAATTATAAGGGAGCAGGGCCCGGCAGGGAAGGAGGCGACTATTCCGAAATGCGCGGAGGGATCACTTACACATGGGACTGGGGCTCGTTCGGGCTGCTTAAAGACCATCTTGAATGGGGTGATAATCACCACGGTAGCAATATCTTCTCAGGACGGACACCATCTTTTGCAATGGTAAAACTGCACCTGAACCCCGTGCACTGGCTCGAGTTCGACTATTACCACGGATGGCTCGTGTCGGAAGTTATCGACAGCACCAGGTCGTACTTTATTGACGATAACAGGTTTAAAGGACTGTATCGTGAGAAGTACATCGCGGCCAATATGTACACCGTGGAGCCCTTTAACAGGCTGCGACTGTCGGTGGGGAACTCTATAGTTTACAGCGATATGAACGTGCAGCCGGTATACCTTATACCCTTTTTCTTCTTCAAGTCCCTGGCTCACACATACAGCCGTGGTGTGCTAAATCATAATTCGATGATGTTTGCCAATATCAGCTCCAGGCAGATAAAACATCTGCATCTCTATTTCACTTTTTATATTGATGAATTTGCTACCTGGCGGGTAGGCGACCCCGACAAACACAATTTTACAAGCTACAAAGGGGGGCTCTCAGTTACCGGCTTCCCGTTAGACAACCTGTTCATTACAGCAGAATATACCCGTACCACTCCTATGACCTATCAGCACAGGGTGCCATCAACAACCTTCGAAACAAATCGCTTCAACCTGGGGCACTATCTGCGTTCCAACGCCGAAGAATACTATGCGGCTGTGAGAATATCACCATTCGGCACTTTAAACATAACCGCCTCTTATGTTCATGCCGTGAAAGCCAACCTGTATGACTATGTGTACGGGGCAGAAGCACCGCTTGACAGCAACCCTGTCCTCCAGGACAAAACATGGACAAACAACACCTTCGCACTGAGAGCCGAACTCCTGCCTTTGCCAAACATGAGATTATTTATTGAATATTCGGATAGCCTGATAAAAGGATATGATGTTGATGACTACTCAGCACAGGAGTACCTGGATATGTTCTCACCCGGCTACCTTCACGGCGACGTACGTACGATTGTTCTGGGGTTTGCTTACGGATTTAATTAGTCGGTGGCAATCGGATTATGGTGCTGGTTACTGATTACTGATTACCGATTACCGATTACCGATTACCGACCACCGATTACCCCATGCTCCATGCCCCATGCCCCATCAATTCCTCCTCCTGAAAATAAAGTCCCCTCCTTCATCACCGGCTCCTTTAATGTCACCATACTGTGGTTCAGTTGATGTCTGGCTCACCACTACCGGCTTGAAGCTGCTGAACAGCTCTTCGGCAAGTATGTAGCTTCTTTGGTTTTCTTCGAGTCTACGTACCAGCTCTCTGAGGAACACGCTCTCATCGGGCACTTCCGTGAGGTTGCCGCTGGTCATGGCTTTACGGCTTGGACGTGAGTAAACACGGTCCCTGTCGTCGGGCTGTTCTTCAAAAGCTCTTCTTTCCTGGAATATGCCACCACTGAAGCAAGCATCAGCTATCAACAAGGTGTGCCGGCTCCTTATGGCTCCGATGTAATCCCTGATCTGGCTGTTCGCCAGCCAGTTGGCGGTGCTTTGCAGAGATGCGTCCTGCAACAGCCAGTAACCCAGCTCAATTTCCAGGTCGAAATAACCATGGCCGGCAAAAAAGATCAGAAGGTTATCATCTTTTGATATTCTGCGGGCAAGCCTGTCAAGCTCGTCTATTATATTAGCACGTGTGGGGTCTTCCATAAATATTACATCTTCCCTTTCAAACTTATAATGTGTTGTGAGAACATTAGCAAGTTTTTGTGCGTCGCTGATAGGTTTTTGAAGTGGAATGATACCCGGGTCGGGGTAGTCGTTAACACCAACTATCAGAGCATAATTTCTGTCGGGACGCCTTGTAGCCATTAAGTTGTCAAGCTCCTGGATATCAGAGAAAACCGGCTGCCCCGGAGGTGCTTTGCGGTGTACGGGGATCTTGTGTTCAACGCTGTTGAACCTTGTATCTATGGCTCTTACAATTACTTCGTTAGACCCCGGCTGCAGATCTACGGTTGTCTCAAAAAGGCCGCCTAAACCTACCTGTACGCTTCTGCCGTTTATTACAACCTGCGATACGCCACTTTCATCCTCCGCGGTGCCTCTTATCAGTAATGATTCATCTTCAACCCTCAGAATACCTTTATCATCAAAATCACCCGGTTCAGGTGTAAGGAAAGCCAGTACAGGAGGAATAGTGTCAATCACTTCAATAGGCTCAATGTTTAATGTTGCAGTTGTTTTAGTTTCAAATGAATGGATCCTCCTGTCGCGCATTTCGCTTGCATGCCTATCAAGTATGGGCAGGTCACGAAACTGCATATTGCCTATTTCAAGGTCAATACCCCAGGTAATAGTAAGCATCTCTACTCCCACATCCAGGCGCATTATTCTATCCAGGTCATCTGGTACACGATGAAACCTGAATACCGCACTGACCGTTTCTCCCTCGCGCAAAGTACGCTGAGGTGCATGATAGCGCTCACGGCCAACAACTCCGCCAACTTCGCCCCATTGCGCCTCGTATTTGCGCATGTTGAAACCTGTGATTGAGATCAAGCGGTTAAAAATCTTAATATCACGTTCATCACCATTGTTGGTTATCTTTAGTTCAAGCTCAAGCTGATTGTTGCCAATCCTGTGCAAGCTTACCAGCTCAACAGTAACATCACTGAAATCATCCTCAAGGGCCTCAATGGAATGTGTGCGGCCACGCAACTGAAAAGTTACATCTCCCTGAAGCTGATGGACATCTTCAAGGACATCCCAAACGAAAAGCTGATTCCTGCCGCCCGGAACACCCTGGCCTAGGTTGCCCCATGCACTACGTATCGGACGAAAGGTGCGTTCTCCATCAACAGAGTAAAAGGCTTCAATATTAAATAACTGACCAAGCTGTTCTCCCTCAACAGAATAAACCAGGCTGATGTTATCTCCCATACGGCGGGTCTCGAAATTGGTAAACTCCTGGGAAGTTAAAATTGCAGGACTTGCCAATAACATTATTGAAGCAAGCAGTGAATAAAAGTATTGTTTTTTCATGTCTTTGTGTGTTTTGTTTAAAAATTCACTTGATATGTCTGTCT
>PWMP01000077.1 GCA_003558145.1 Elusimicrobiota bacterium | reverse complement strand
TTCTTCGATGGAGTTGAAAGGACAGGGCTTAACAGATCTGAAATCTGAACCGTCTTCTATGTAAACCGCGTGTCCCATGTCGGTCGTTCGCCCAGCTTCCTCCCACGGTTTTCCCGCTGCACGATTGAAGAATAAAAAATCACACTACCCTTCTCCTTTCAAGAAGGGGGTTTGCCTGAAGGTATCGACGGTAACTCCCAAAAAGCCCAACTCGGCTCTCAGAAAGGTTGCCAGGGTTAAGCTTACAAACGGCATGGAAGTCGCTTCTTACATACCGGGTGAAGGCCATAATCTTCAGGAACATTCCATAGTGCTTATCCGCGGCGGCCGTGTTAAAGATTTGCCCGGCGTAAGGTATCATGTTGTGAGAGGAACCCTTGATACTTCCGGAGTTGACGGAAGAAAAAAGGGAAGATCAAAATACGGACAGAAAAAATCATGAGCAGAAAAAGAAGTTATAGCGGGGGACCTGCAAAAAAAGATTTTAAGTATGGCAATGAAACAGTTTACATGCTTGTGAACAAACTTATGCAGGATGGAAAAAAAACCGTTGCCCAGAATATATGCTACGGTGCCCTGGAGCAGGCTTCTTCCCAGCTTAATTGTTCTCCGGTCGAAGCGCTTGGAAAGGCCATAGAAAATATTAAACCCTTACTTGAAGTTAAATCGCGCAGGGTAGGCGGAGCAAACTATCAGGTGCCGGTTGAAGTCAGCCAGAGAAGAGGTGTTGTTTTGTCAATACGCTGGATTGTTGAAATATCTCGTGCATCCAAGGGGCGTTCTATGAAAGATAGGCTTGCTTCTGAACTTTTAATGGCGGCCAAGGGAGAAGGTGCGGCGGTTACTAAAAAGGAAACCATGCACAAAATGGCTGAAGCAAACAAAGCTTTTGCGCATTACAGATGGTAAACTCTCCTGCGGTAAAGGAAAAACCGGAAAACATTAGGATTAGAAAAGAAAAATTAATGAACTTAAATAATCTAAGGGATATTGGTATAGTTGCACACATAGACGCTGGCAAGACAACCGTCAGCGAGCGCATACTGTATTATACCGGAAAGACTTATAAAATGGGGGAAACCCACGAAGGTACTGCTGTTATGGATTGGATGCAGCAGGAGCAGGAAAGAGGAATAACAATAACTTCTGCAGCAACAACATGCAGCTGGAAGGGTAAGACCATCAATATAATAGATACGCCCGGTCACGTTGATTTTACAGTTGAGGTCGAAAGATCTTTAAGAGTTCTGGATGCAGGCGTAGTTGTTTTTTGTGCTGTAGGCGGAGTTGAGCCCCAGTCGGAAACGGTATGGAGACAGGCAGACAGATATCATATTCCCAGGATAGTATTTATAAATAAACTTGATAGGGTGGGGGCTGATTATAAAAGGGTATTGAAGCAGATAGTCCAAAGAATGAAAGTAACCAAGGCCTGTCCGCTTCAAATTCCGATAGGTTCAGAAGATAGTTTTAACGGTATTATAGATTTAGTTGAGATGAACGCAAAGATTTACCGTGACCGCACAGGCAGCACATATGAAATCCGGACCATACCGGAAGATCTTATGGAAGAAGCTGAATCAATGAGAACTGCCATGATTGAAAAAGTGGCAGAAAACGATGACAGGATTATGGAGCTTTATCTTGAAGAAGAATCGGTTCCGGATGATCTTTTAAAAGATGCGATCAGAAAAGCTACCGTAAATATTCATATATTTCCCGTTCTTATGGGTTCTGCCCTTAAAAACAAAGGGGTCCAGCTTCTCCTTGACGCCGTGGTTGACTATCTTCCGTCACCGCTGGATATTCCCCCTGTAAAAGGCAAGAATCCTCATGATTCACAGGAAATTACCCGGGAAGCTGATCCAGCCGGTCCGCTGGCAGCCCTTGTTTTTAAAACAATGACCGATACTTACGTAGGAAGGCTTGTTTTTGTGCGGGTTTATTCCGGCACAATAAAAAAGGGAAGCGCTATTTTTAACCTGAATTTAAACCACAATGAAAGAGTTTCCAGAATATTGAAGATGCATGCGAATACCCGTGAGGATTGTGATGAGCTCAAAGCCGGAGAAATAGGAGCCCTGGTGGGACCGAAAAATACTTCTACCGGTGATAGTCTCTGTGATAAAAACAAACCCGTTATTCTTGAAAGAATGCACTTTCCGGAGCCGGTAGTGGCTGTTGCTATAGAACCGGCCAATAAAGCCGAGGAAGACAAGCTGGGGGAAGCGTTAAGAAAGCTTACATCGGAAGATCCTACTCTTCGTTTATCAGTAGACGCGGAAAGCGGGCAAAGTATCATAAAAGGAATGGGGGAACTGCACCTTGAGGTTATTGTTCGCAGGCTTAAAGAAGAGTTTAATGCTGACTGTCGTGTTTCACCTCCGGTTGTAACATACCGTGAAACTATTACAAAAGCGGTTAAAGTAGAAGAAAGGTATATTAAACAGACCGGCGGCCGAGGCCAGTATGCTCACGTAATCTTAAAGTTTGAACCTCTTGAAACCGCTTCAGGCGTACAGTTTGAGGACCAGGTTCGGGAAGGCAGAATACCTAAGGAATTCATTCCTGCCGTCGAAGAAGGGGTCCGCGAAGCGCTCAGCAGCGGAGCTCTGGGAGGGTTTGAAGTTACAGATATAAAGACGATTTTAATGGATGGTTCGTTCCATGAGGTTGACTCTTCAAAAATATCTTTTAAAATAGCAGGAGGCAAAGCTACTAAGAAAGCATTGGGTGGAGGCAAATCAATATTCCTGGAGCCCATAGTTGAACTGGAAGTTAGGGTGCCGAGCGAATATCTCGGTGACGTACTGGAAGACCTGAATGCCCGCCGGGCAACCGTCCGGGAAATGTCTACAGAACAGGATCAGATACAGGTGGTGAGAGCCGATGCACCTTTGGCGGAAATGTTCGGCTACGCCACATCATTGCGTTCGCTCACGCAGGGTAGGGCAACGCACAGTATGGAACCCTCAAGATTTCAAAAGGTTCCGGATCAGATTTCAGCGAATCTGACAGGTTAACCCCGTTTTAAACACAAGGAGGTAAAGAGATGGCAAAAGCGAAATTTGAGAGAACGAAACCGCATTTAAATGTGGGGACAATAGGTCACGTTGACCACGGTAAGACAACGCTTACGGCGGCGATACTGAAATATCTCAGCAGCAAGGGACTTGCCGAGATGAAAAACGTTGATGATATTGACAATGCTCCCGA
>PWMP01000099.1 GCA_003558145.1 Elusimicrobiota bacterium | reverse complement strand
TTTGAAGATGTCCTTTTCATATATCCTGTCCATATGAATCCCGCCGTAAAGAACACCGTTGCGCGTATACTAATGGGAAGAAAAAACATTCTGCTTCTTACTCCTATTTCTTACCCGGACATGGTTTGGCTTCTGCAGAGAGTTTACATGTGTATGAGTGATTCCGGCGGCATTCAGGAGGAAGCTCCGGCTCTCGGCAAACCTGTTATTGTTCTTAGAAAAGTTACAGAGAGGCCGGAAGCCGTAGAAGCCGGAACCGTCAAAGTTGCCGGAACCGATACCGACAGCATTGTAAAAGCAGCCGGGGAACTTTTAAGTGACTCTGAGTTGTACGGCAGGTTTTCAAAAGCAGTTAACCCGTTTGGGGACGGAAAAGCTTCGGAAAGAATTACTTCCTGTCTTTTGAACAGGTTCGGTTTTGCGCAGGAGGAACCCGAGCAATGGAAAATATAGAACTTTTAAAAAGTACGATAAAAGGGTTGTCTCTTAGATACGGCTCTCTTAGGAGAATAAACACGCTGCTGACGGAAGCCGGAAGCTCATATGAATTTATGGATGGCGTCCTTGCCCTTATAATAGACATGTTTTCTGCAGAAGCGGGAGCAATTATACTGAGTGACGGTTCCGAAAAAATGAAAATAGAGGTTTTCCGCGCCCAGCTCCCCAATGAAGAAGAGAAAAAAGCCAAAGAAAAGATAGAGGGCATAGTTTTTAAATCATCAGAAACACCCATTGAGGAAATAATAGGAGGCGGCTTTAAAACCGTTGTTACTGAAAAGCAGAAGCTTTCGTCATCCTACAGAAAAACTGCGGGCAAACACCTTGGAGGAATTAAAAACACGGCCGCAGCGACGATAAGAACAAAAGACGCTGCCGTAGGACTTATAGAATTATATAATTTTCCTGTTTTTTCAGATGAGAAAAAAGAAAGCTTCGCCAGCGTGGGAGGTCAGGTAGGAGTGACCCTTGAGATTTACAGGCGTCTTGAAGGATTGCGATCAAGAGCTAAGGTTATGCGGGAAATAACGTCCATAACTGAAGCAATAAGCGAACCCAGGCATCTTGATTCCGTTCTTGATATGATAATAGAGAACATGCTGGAATTCTTTAAAGCGGAAGGCTGTTCTATATTTCTTAAAGATTCCGAGGACAATATTGAATTCGCTGCTGTCAGCGGAGAGAAAAAAGATGTTCTTGCCGGTCAGAAAATAAATCCCGGAGAAGGTGTTATAGGGTGGTCGGTAGCAAAAGATGAACCCGTAATAGTAAGGAACGCAAAAACAGATGAAAGGTTTTCTCCCCGGGTAGATAAAGCAACCGGTATGAAAACGGGTTCAATTATATGCGCTCCGCTGAAAGTTCTCAATGAAGTTACCGGTGCAATTGAAGCAGTAAGAGGAGATCCGTCATTTCCGTTTAATGAGGAAGACCTTGGACTGCTTATAATAATAGCTTCCCATGCGTCACTGGCTATAGACAAGGCGCGTATGTACACTATGAAAGACAGGTGGCTGAAATCCGTAGTTGAACTGCTGACAAGGGCTGTGGATTCAAAAGATACTCGTTATCCGGGACATTCCGTAAAAGTAAGAAAATATACTTCTTTTATGGCGGTCGAACTAAACCTGGATCAGGAGGAAATGCACTGTCTTGATATTGCTGCCGCGGTAAAGGACGTAGGCAAGCTTTCTACTCCTGACAGCATAATGGAAAAAAAGGAAAAACTTTCGGAAGACGAGTGGAAAAAGCTGAGACAGTACCCGGTTAAAAGCGTAGAAATACTTGAAACGATGCAAGATTTTGATTCTGTTATTCCTATAATTAAATACCATTGTGAAAACTACGACGGAACAGGCTATCCTCATAAACTCAAAGGAGAAGAAATACCCCGCCTCTCCCGTATACTTTCGGTTGCGGATGCTTTTGCGGCTATGACATCGGACAGGTCGTACAGGAAAGCGTTATCGATAAGCAAAGCTAAAGAGGAAATAGAAAATCAAAAAGGAAAAGAGTTTGACCCTGAAGCCGTCGATGCTCTTCTGCGGTCTCTGGATAAGCAAAAGCCTGAGGATTAATCATTAAACCTGCCAGAACACATAGTAGAAATAAAATATAAAATTTATTAACATTAACTTATGTATGAAATAAAAGTAACAGCAAAGTTTGCAGCCGCCCATAATCTTCGCAATTATAAGGGAAACTGTGAAAACGTACACGGCCATAACTGGAAAGTTGAGGTAACTGCCTCATTTAAGCAGCTTAAAGAAGGTATGGCCATGGATTTCAGAGATCTGAAGCGTATATCCGATGAGGTCGCTGACGAACTGGATCATATAAATATAAACGAACTCCCTTATTTTAAGACTGAAAACCCGACTTCGGAGAATGTTGCCAGATTCTTTTTTGAAAGAATAAAAGATCAGGGTGTTCCGGTTACAAAAGTGAGTGTTTCCGAGACCGATGAATATACGGCCAGCTATACAAAGTAATAAAACAGCGTCAATAAACGTGTGCGAGATATTTTCATCCGTACAGGGTGAAACATCAATGGCAGGCCGCCCTGCAGTTTTTATAAGGCTTTCGGGATGCAACCTCCAGTGCAGCTGGTGCGATACAGACTATGCGGCCTCCGAAGGAACGCGGATGTGTATTGAGGATGTTGTCAGTAAGGCGCTGAGTTTTAAGCTTCCTCTTGCTGTTATCACGGGTGGAGAACCCCTGCTTCAGATCCAGGCGCTTCAGCTTATAGATACTCTATGCTCTAAAGGCCTGGATGTTGTAGTTGAGACCAACGGTTCTATCGATATTTCCTCAGTTAACAGGCGGGCACGCATAATAATGGATTTCAAAACTCCCTCTTCAGGTCAGTCCGGCAGGATGAAAGAGGAAAATCTAAAAAAACTGAGAGAAAAAGATGAGATTAAATTTGTTGTTGCGGACAGAAATGATTTTGAATGGGCAAAAGACATTGTGTCTAAACATTCTCCCGCGGCGGGAGAAATACTTTTATCGCCTGTATCGGAATCAATGGATTTTCGCCGCTTGTGCAGATGGGCCGTTGAAAGAATGCCTGGTGCCCGGGTTCAGGCAAACCTTCACAAGGTATTCGGATTGAGATGAAAAAAGCGGTAGTTCTTTTAAGCGGGGGAATAGATTCTGCAGTATGCACGGCTATTGCAAAGGAAAGTGGTTACAAAATTTATACTATTTCCTTTGATTACGGTCAGCGCAACAAGTGTGAAATAGACGCCGCCGCCAGGATTTCGGGAATGC
>PWMP01000163.1 GCA_003558145.1 Elusimicrobiota bacterium | reverse complement strand
TGCTATATCTTTTTCCGTTTCTATATGCTTTAAATACATTAAAAAGAGCCATATAAGAAGCCAGTAATAAGCAATCATTCCCACAAGGCCTATATCAACAAAGGTTTCACCCAACTGATTCTTATGCTGTATTGGAAACTGGAATATCTTTCCTTCCCCTACTAAAAAACCTCCTACCAGAGAACTTCCGGGCCCCCAGCCTATCCAAAAGTTTAATTTATCCGTTTGTACAGTTTCAATTATGTCTATAAAAGAACTTACCCGGCCGGGCAAACTAGGTCTTTCCTGTAGAACAGCCATTTTCATTACTCTCTGGCCTGCTATTGCCTCCGGAAACACTTTTTTATATTTTTCGACAATAACAATTAACGCTATCACCAATATTGATATTAATACAGCGGTAGTAATAAGTGTTTTCTTTTTTAAAAAGTTACTCTTAAGGTGCGTCAATATAACTACTCCTGCAATCAGCGGAGCGGCAAACACATATACTTTTATTTCTCCAACCAACGCTATAAAGAAAAAGGATGCTATTAATAAAATATGAATCTTGTTTAGTTTTACTATAAGGCTCTTGGCGGCCACCAGGGCAGTAGCGTAAATCATATATACTCCAAGGTCAAACGTTCCCCAGGGACCCATCGTCAGGGATATTCCATCCCACCTGATTCCCATTGCAAAGTACCTGTAAGCTATTTCGGGAATCTGTATTATAAGAAGGAGGAAAAATCCTTTTAAGAAAAGATTCCAGACTTTATCGTCAATTCCTAAATTTATAAGAAGTATGAAAAGAAGAGGGTACCTCAAATATGTAAGTGCGGTAAAAAGCACAGCAATAAGCGAAGAATTATTAATTATTCCGGAAAGCAGTATAATAAGCAGCACTGCCGTAATTGGCAAAATTATAGAAGGGACTTTCAGCTTGGGTTTTAAATAAAACCTTAAGTATAAAAATACAATTGAAACCGTTGGAATTATTAAATAGGTAGACCACCTTAAAAGAATATAATTTTCAAAAAAACCGCCAGGTGCGGTGTTTCGGGGGACATACCACAGAAACAACAAAAAAAACAAAAAGACCCAGCTTTTTATATTTTTTATTTTCATAAAATTAATTTAATTTTACCACAATCAGCATTGTTTCTGAAAAAAACCTTAACAAATAAAAAACCCTGTCTACTTTAAGTCCTGATTTTTCAAGTTCAGCTTTAATTTCTTTCCTGCCTGCCGGATACCAGGGTATTTTCTTTCTTTTTCTTTTTTTTCGTCTCATAATGTTTTTCAGAGAATATCTATTATAATATGCCAGAACCAGTCCCTTTTTACATACCCTGCCGAGGCTGCGAAGAATTTTCAATCTGTTTTCCGGGGGAACGTGCCCCAACAGCCTTAGAGAAACTCCGGCATCAAAATAATTATCAGCAAAAGACAGATTCTCCGCATCTTCTACTTTTGCTTTATTAATATTTTCACCAAATTCTTTTTCAATACTTTTATTGGTATGTTCAACCATTGCCGATGATATATCAGTGCCTGTCACAGAAAAGCCTTTTTTTAACAAATGCAATGTGACACGCCCGGTACCGCAGGGCACATCTATAATACTGGCAGGAGGATTTATTCCTATGCGCTTAAGCGCTCTTTCAATAAGTTTTATTTCCAGCCGGTTTGTAAGTCTTCCTTTTATGTTTTTAAATCTTTTTTTATCGTACTCCTCAACCGTATGATCTTTCTGGTAGGATGTTTTTGCTTTATATTTCATTTTAAATTCCCCACAGCTTTAAATATTTATCCGCTGACTCTTCAATATTACACTCATTTTTTACCTTCCTCATGCAACTGTCAATCATTTCCTTATAGCATTTACTTATTCTAAATATTTCTTTGTCTATCCCTTTGTGATTTTCAGCTATATATCCCGTTTTTCCGTTATCAACTATTTCATCAGCTCCGGGCACGTCCGTAGTTACAATAGGGCTGCCTTCGTTTAGAGCTTCAATCCAGGTCAGGGGCGGAGCTAAAATTACCTTCTTATTGTAAACAGGAGAATAAAAAACATCTGCAGCTTTTCTTAAAAGCGCAAATTCTTCGACTTTCGTGGCCCTAACAATAATTCCCTGTTTCGCATTGTTCAGATTCCTAAATTCTTTTGCTTTTTCCTCCCTTTTAAATGCAAAGAAAAAAGTTGCCGGCAATCCATCTTTCAACGCTTTTTTTGCGCTGTCGTATGCAAGAATAAAATCTTTAGGCCCTATTTGCTGTATATAACCGGCCCATAAAAAAAGCGGCTTATCTGTGTCTAGTCCAATCTTTTTCTTATATCTTTCCTTATATTTATATCCATCTTCTTTTTTTACTTTAACGCCCCAGCGTATGTGTTTTATCTTATCTTTTGCAATCCCTATCTGCTGGAGTTTTTTTGCAAAAGAATACGAATAAGGCACCACCGTTATATTTCTGTGTTTATAACTTAACAAAAGATATTTGTGATAGATTCTTTCTCTCCGTCCCTGGTATGCCATAGCGGATACTGATACTGCTGAAGGCGCTTTACCCGCAATTATCCTGTTTGTAAATCCCATATTATCCATAATATGTATATGCGCATAGGGCTCTTCCTGATATATCTTTTTAAGTTCCTTGAGAATTCTTCTGGAATTTAATACTTTTTCAACAACTCCGAGCAAGCCCGGAAACCTGTTTTTTTTTCTAAAAAGAATTTTGCTCCCGCTTTCACCTATTTTCAAAATCCTGGGGGGAATATATTTAACTTCTATGTTGCAGTTGTCAATCTGTAATTTTTCCACAGGAACGGACTCGTTCCTTACCGACAGTATTGTTATTTTATCCAGACTGCCGGATAGATACGGAAGCAATTCTATCCATAAATTCTTGTCACCGGAATGTCTCCTGGGGTAAAAATTAAGTCCTACTAATACTATATGTTTCATATACAGCCACTAAAAACTTTTTCATATTCCTTAACTATCTTCTTTACATCAAAATCCCGGCAGCGCTTCTTTCCCTCCTGAGCCAGGCTTTTTCTAAAATTTTCGTCCCTGATTAACCGCAAAACCCCGTCTGCCATAGCTTTAATATCACCAACGGGAACAAGTATACCGTTAAGGCCGTCCGACAGTATTTCCTTCGGCCCGGAAGGACAACTGGTAGATATAACAGCTGTGCCGCAGGCCATTGCCTCCAGCAAGGCGTTGGGGCACCCTTCCCAGTCTGAAGAAAGAACAAATATATCTGAGCCTGCTATATATTTATA
>PWMP01000096.1 GCA_003558145.1 Elusimicrobiota bacterium | reverse complement strand
GGGCACGGCTCCATGCGGGCCGCTGCGCTGCTCGCTGCCCGCGGCATCGTGGTGGTCGCCATTCCCGGCACCATCGACGACGACATCCCCGGCTGCGACGAGACCATCGGTTTCGACTCGGCGTTGGCCTTCGGCGCGGCCGCCCTCGACGGCGCGCGCGCCACCGCCGAGGCGATGCCGCGCGTTTTCGGCGTCGAGACGCTCGGCGGCACGACCGGATACCTCGCCTCCGCCGTCGCCGTCGCGGGCTTCGCGGACCTGGCCCTCGTCCCGGAACACCCCGTCGCCGCCTCGGTGATCGAAGCGCGGCTGCGCGAGCGTCTGCATCAGCTCGGCTACGCGGTGGTCGTCGGCGGGGAGGGCTACACCCGCTTGCACGAGACGCTCGAGCGCTGTGCAACGCGCGCGGGATCCGAGCTGCGTTTCACGAAGCTCGGACACGCGCAGCGTGGCGCCACCCCGTCGGGCCGCGACCGCTGCCTCGCGCGGAGGCTCGCTGCTGAGGCCGTACTGGCGCTCGAGGCGCGCCACGCCTGCGCCGTCGTCGCCCGGTGCGGCCAGGCCGTGCGGGTGCCCTTCGAAGAGGTCGCGGCCGCGAAGGCGCCCCCAGCCCCACGCATCGACGGCCTCGCCGACCCGCGGTCGGCGGCGGGAGGAGGAGCCTGACCATGTCGCTCGGTGCGATCGTCACACTCGGCGAGCTGCTCGTCGAGATCATGCGGCCGGAACGCGGCATCCCGCTCTGGGCGAGCGGCCCGTTCGTCGGCCCGCTCGCGAGCGGCGCCCCGGCCATCTTCGCCCACGCCGCGGGCCGGCTCGGCGCCCCGTCTCGTCTGGTAGGCACCTGCGGAGCGGACGCGTTCGGGGACGTGATCGTCGCGAAGCTCGAGCAGGCCGGCGTCGACGTCGCCTCCATCCGCCGCGTCGCGGGTCAGACCACCGGCACCGCCTTCGTCGCCTACCGGGACGACGGCGAGCGCGACTTCGTGTTCCACGCGCGCCACTCGGCCGCGGCGGCGCTCGAGCCGGCCGATGTGACGGCGGCGACGCTCGACGACGCCGACTGGTTGCACGTCACGGGCACCACGCTGCCCCTCGGCGACAGCGTCCGGGAGGCCTGCTACCGAGCGGTCCGCCTGGCGGCGGAGCGCGGCGGCGTGACGATCAGCTTCGACCCGAACCTGCGCCCCGAGCTGATCTCGCCCGCGGCCGCGCGAGAGCTGTGCGCCCCCGTCCTCGAGCACGCCCACGTGGTCCTGCCGAGTGGCGAGGAGGCCCGCCTGTTGACCGGGGCCGAGACCGTCGAGGCAGCGTGCGAGGCGCTGCTCACGGGCGGGGCGGACACGGTGATTCTCAAGCGCGGTGCGGCGGGCTGCACGGTCGTCGACGCCTCGGGGAGCCAGCAGGTGCCAAGCCTGCGCGTCGAAGAGATCGACCCGACCGGAGCAGGCGACACCTTCTCCGCCGCGTTCGCGGTCGCACGTCGACGCGGCGACTCGGTCCACGCTGCGGCGCGCTTCGCGGCGGTCGCAGCCGCCCTGTCGGTCACGGCCTTCGGGCCGATGGAGGGGGCGCCCGGCCTCGACGACGTCGAGCGGGCGCTTCAGCGGATGGATGCGTGACGCGGCCGGACCGAGCGTCCGTCGCCGCGTGAGACGTGACACGTGCGAGGAGGGAACCGATGGCAGGCAGGCTGAGCGACAAGCGGATCATCATCTCGGGCGCGGTCGGCGGGATCGGGCTGGCGAGCGCGGACGCGTTCGTCGCTGAAGGCGCGCGCGTCGTCATCTTCGACATCGACGAAGGGCGTGGACCGGAGGCGGTCGAGCGCCTCGACGGCACGGCGCCGGGACGCTCGCGCTTCATCGCGTGCGACGTGTCCCACGAGGCGGCGGTGCAGGCGGCGCTCGCGAAGTCGGCCGACTGGCTCGGCGGCCTGGATGCCCTGGTGCAGCACGCCGGCATCCAACGGGCTGGCCTGGTCGAGACGTTCTCGGTCGCCGACTGGGATGCGCTCATGGAGATCAACGCCCGCAGCGTCTTCCTCGGCGCCAAGCACGCCCTGCAGTACCTCCGCGAAGCCGAGCGCGGCTGCATCGTCAACACGGCCTCAACCGCCGGCATCCGCGGCGGGACCGGCATGACCGCCTACTCGGCCTCGAAGGGGGCCATCATTGCGTTCACCAAGGCCCTGGCGGTCGAGTACGCCGAATACGGCATCCGCGTCAACAGCGTCTGTCCGGGCGTCATCGACACGGCCTTCAACGAGCCCAACATCGCGGTGCTCGGCGGACGCGACGTGCAGGACCGACTGGTGGAGGCGACCGTGCCGCTACGGCGCCGAGGGTTGCCGCACGAGGTGGCGCCGATCTTCGTCTACCTGGTTTCGGACGAGTCGTCGTACGTCACCGCCCAGCACTTCGTGGTCGATGGCGGCATGGTGTAGGCCCCCGCCGCACCGCCCGCCGCTGCCGGAAGGAGAAGTGTGCATGCCCGCCGCTGAGATCCGCGCATGGACCGAACGGACGACCATCCCGACCTACGCGGTCGGGACTGCCGACCGGAACCCCATGTTCCTCGAGAAGCGCGTCTACCAGGGGAGCAGCGGCGCGGTCTACCCGCACCCGGTCATCGACGCGGTCAGCGACACGAGGACCGACCGAACGTACACGGCCGTGTTCCTCGAGAACCGCTACCTGCGGATCATGGTCCTGCCCGAGCTCGGGGGACGCGTGCAGATGGCCCTCGACAAGACCAACGGGCATCATTTCGTGTACTACAACCGGGTCATCAAACCCGCCCTCGTGGGCCTGGCCGGCCCGTGGATCTCGGGCGGCATCGAGTTCAACTGGCCGCAGCACCACCGGCCGAGCACCTTCCAACCCCTCGACTGGTGGATCGACGAGCGTGAGACGGACTCCGTGACGTTGTGGTGCGGCGAGATCGAGCGTATGACACGCACCAAGGGCATGCACGGCCTGCGGCTCCATCGCGACCGCGCGTACCTCGAGATCGACGTCCGCATCGCCAACCGCACGAGCGAACCGCAGACCTTCCTGTGGTGGGCGAACCCCGCGGTGTCGGCGCACGAGGCCCAGCAGTCGGTGTTCCCGACAGACGTCCACGCGGTCTTCGACCACGGCAAGCGTGACGTGTCGTCGTTCCCGATCGCAACCGGCCGGTACTACAACGTCGACTACGCGCCGGGGACGGACATCAGCCGCTACGTCAACATCCCCGTGCCGACCTCCTACATGGCGCACCGCTCCGACTTCGACTTCATCGG
>PWMP01000008.1 GCA_003558145.1 Elusimicrobiota bacterium | reverse complement strand
TATTTCGGTTATGCCCGCCAGGACCGCAAGGATACCCCCAGGGTCCCTATAACCGCCAAGCTTGTTGCGGATATGGTCCAGAACGCCGGGGCGGACAGGGCGCTTGTGATGGATATACACGCTAAACAGATACAGGGTTTCTTTAACTGCCCGGTGGACAACCTCCAGGCTTTTCCGGTAATAGTTGATTACATAAAAAAGAATAAGATGAACAAACTTGTTGTAGTTGCGCCCGACCCGGGAGGAGTTGAAAGGGCAAGGGAGCTGGGAAAAAAACTAAGATGCCCCCTTGTGCTTGTAGACAAGAGGCGGTCGAAGCCTAATGTTTCAAAGGTTTTTAATATTATTGGAAAAGTGGAGGGTAAGAATACCATTATTCTTGATGATATGGTTGATACTGCCGGCACCCTGACGCAGGTGGTCAGAGCGCTGAAACAAAACGGGGCGGAAAAAGTATACGCCGCTGCCACGCACGGCATTCTTTCCGGCGCAGCCGTGGAAAGAATAAAAAGAAGCGAGATGGAGGAACTGCTTATTACCGACACGATCAGCATAGCCGGGGAAAAAATTATTCCTAAAATAAAGGTGCTGTCTATTTCCGGCCTCATGGGCGAGGCCATAAGTAGAATACATACGGAAACGTCAGTGAGTGACCTGTTTATATAAAAAAAGAGAGGGAAAAATATGGTTGATGAAGTAAAAATTAACGCGCATAAAAGAAAGGATTTTTCCGGCAGCCGAATGCATGAACTGAAGGCTGAAGGAAATATTCCTGCGGTTCTGTACGGGCCTGACATTGAAAGCCAGAGCATTTTTGTTAATGCCAAAGAATTTAAGTCCGCAATATCAGGCGAGCACGGTGAAAATGTGCTTATTAACCTGAAGGTAGACCGCAGTAAGTCCCAGATGGTCATAATCAAGGAGATCCAGGCCGATCCTGTTACTATGGAGATACAGCATGCGGATTTTTGCCAGATAAGGCTTAGCGAAAAAGTCGAGGTGGAAATTCCGGTTGAGGTAATCGGGGAGGCGCCCGGAGTAAAGGTAGATGGAGGAGTACTTGAGCATATAATAAGAGAACTGGCTGTAAAGTGCCTTCCGGCTGAAATTCCTGATAATTTTGTCCTTGATGTGGTAGGCCTGAATATAGGCGACTCTTTAAAGGTTTCTGATATCAGGTACAGCGGAGATGTTGAAATACTTGCCGATCCTGACGCTATTGTTCTTCACATTGTGCCTCCGGATGAATATAAAGAACCCGAGGAGCAGGAACTGGAACAGGAAGTGGAGCCGGAAGTCATAGGCGCAAAGAAGAAGGACGAAGAAGAGGCTGAGGAAGACAAGCCGAAAGAAAAGGCTTCCGGGAAGGATAAAGAGTCCGCAGGCGAAGGCGACGGGGAATAAGCGTCCGGGCAATTGGGAAAAATTCTTCTGGCCGGACTGGGCAATCCCGGGCTCAGTTATAAAAATACAAGGCATAATGTCGGGTTTATGCTCGCCGATATGCTTGGAGACAGTTTTAAGCTGAAGCGTTCTCAGGGATACAGCTGCTGCCGGACAGGTGATTTAACAATAATAAAACCGCTTAGTTTTATGAACAGGAGCGGCATGGCTGTCCGGGCCGCAATGGAGTATTTTGATTTTTCGCCGGAAGACATTCTTGTCGCCTGTGATGATTTTAATCTGCCTCCGGGAAAATTAAGACTTCGTGGAGGGGGCTCTGCGGGCGGACATAACGGACTTCAGTCCATTATTGACTCGCTGGGTACCAATGAATTTTCCCGCATCAGAATGGGCATAGGCGGACAGGACATTCCTGACAAGTCGGCTTTTGTTCTTAAAAGGTTTAAGTCAGCGGAGAAAAAAATAATAAAAGAGATGCTGATAGACGCTGTAAACCTTGTAAATTTTTACTGTGAATACGGTCTGGAAAAAACGATGAACAGGTTCAACTGAAATTTGCATGCCGGAATTTAAGAAAAAAATTAAAAAACAGTTTGGCACAGGGATAGTGGTGATACTGCCAATCGGCCTTACCTTATGGGTTTTATGGCTGATATTCAGGTTTATAGGCGACATAATTCTTCCTCTGCTCGAAAATATTCCCTATGCCTCTGTCTTGCCCCCGCAGGTGCAGGTGCTGGTAAGCGTTGTCGGCACCCTTGTAATAATATGGCTTATAGGACTGTGGGCTCATAACTTCGCCGGCCGGTTTTTTCTTGCAAAACTGGAAGGGCTGGTACTTAAAACACCTTTTATATCCAAAATATACAGTACTATGAAACAGCTTACCAATACTATGCTGGTAAGCCGCCGGGCTTTTAAAAAAGTGGCGATGATTGAATACCCCAGGACAGGAATAAAAACTCTTGTTTTTGTTACAAATGAAAATATTGAAAGCCGCCTGGACAAAAAATTGACCACCGTATTTGTTCCGTCCACTCCAAATCCCACTACGGGATTTTGTATAATACTGCCTGAAGAGGATGTATATGAACTTGGCATTTCCGTCAATCAGGCAATAGAATTTATATTTTCAGGGGGGATATTAGTGCCGCAGGGCCTTAATATTCCCGAAGTATTGAAGCCGGGTAAGGCGAAGGAGGAAAAATAATGTTGATTGGAAGAATTACATCTGTCTGGATAGCTCTTTTTAGCGGAGTGGTAGGACTTTTGTTTGTATGGATGATTTCGAGATGGGTTATGAAGGCTGATCCGGGCGATCAGAAAATGCGCTCAATTTCCAGGATGATTCAAAGAGGTGCGATGACTTTCCTGAAACGGGAGTACAGCTGGATAGCGGTGTTTGCGGGATTCCTTGCGATAGTTATATTTTTTGCGATAGCCAAAAAAACAGCTTTTGCTTTTGTCCTCGGCGCATTGTCTTCATCTCTTGCCGGGTATATAGGTATGAGGGTTGCAACTTCGGCCAACGGGCGTACAGCGCAGGGCTCGTCAAAAAGTCTTTCTGAAGGGTTTAAAATAGCTTTTCCCGGAGGAGCGGTTATGGGAATAAGCGTTGTGGGCCTGGGTCTTCTGGGGCTGGCCGGAGCATATCTTTTTCTGATATGGCATGCCGGACTAAAAGAAACTTCTATTGTTATGCAGATACAGGAGGCGACGGCTCTGATAATGGGTTTTAGTATGGGCGCTTCTTCGGTTGCCCTGTTCGGAAGGGTAGGAGGCGGTATTTACACCAAAGCCGCTGACGTGGGAGCCGACCTTGTGGGGAAAATTGAGGCGGGAATTCCTGAGGACGATCCCCGCAATCCCGCGGTAATAGCCGAT
>PWMP01000039.1 GCA_003558145.1 Elusimicrobiota bacterium | reverse complement strand
GATTCTGCCGTAATGAGTATGATGAACGTCTCTTACTTCAAATCCTGCTCTTCTTCGATCAAGCCCTCCCGGCCCAAGCGCTGAAGTCCTTCTTTTATGAGTAAGCTCTGTAAGCGGATTTGTCTGCGATAGAAACTGGGACAACTGCCCGGTACCAAAAAACTTATTTATAGCGGCGGAAACAGGAACCGGATTTATCAGGGAAGTCGGCGTCGCATCTTCCGGAGACTGCAGATTCATTTTACTTCTCACAAGTCTTGCCAGATTAGCAACTCCCCGCCTAAGATGGTTTTCAAGCTGCTCGCCTACTGTTCTCACTCTACGGTTACCGAGATGGTCTATATCATCAACTTCGCCCCCGATACCGTTATTAAGCATAACTATATATTTTACAGCACAAATTATATCCGAAGGAGAAAGATTTCTCTTTTGAAGAGAAGGAAGAGGAAGTTTTGAGTCAGCGTATATCTTTTCAAGTTTTTTATTTATTTTATAGCGCCCTACCTTTGTCAGATCATATTTTGCCGTACCACTGAAAAAAAGCGTATCAAAATAGTCACGGGCAGCTTCCGGGGTTATATGCTGCTGGGATCTAAGAATTTTAAAAACTTCATATATGGCATCCATTTTTGAAGAAGTATTATCTTTAGTAAGTGTAAGGTGTATGGTCTGGTCGTTTACAGGACGACCTTCGGTAAAGTGATCCAGGTCAGCTAATTCGACCTTTCTTATGCCGTTTTTTCTCCATTTTTCAAGAAGTTCTTCAGTTACAACCTGATTGGGACGGCCACTGAATTCTGTTGGACTTTTTGAAGCATCCGGCGCTGAAACTAGAATTTTTCCTACTATCGTATCGCTTTTTTTTCCTTTTATATCAATAAGTTTTGTCGGGTAAAAAAGTCTTAAAATATCCTCATCCTTCTCCCATCCCATAGCGCGAAAAAGAACGGTAATAGGAAATTTTCTTTTTCGGTTTATCCTGGCATAAAGCTCGTTGCGGTTATTATATTCCAGTTCTATCCATGAGCCCCTATAAGGTATTATCCGGCCTGCATAAAGATTTTTACCCAGATTGGAAACACCCTTTTTAGCATCTTCTTCATAGTTAATGCCGGGAGACCTGTGAAGCTGGTTTACTATAACTCTTTCAACGCCATTGATTATAAATGTGCCGGTGGGAGTCATATTTGGTAAATCAAAAAGATATAATTCTTCTTCCCTTATATCCGGTTTTTTACGCCCTTCAAGCTTTACCTCCAAGGAAAACTTAACTCTTATCGGGAGAGCATGAACAACATCCTTTTTTACAGCATCTTCGATACTGTATAAGGGCGGATCAACTTTGTAGCTAACATAGTTTAATTTCATATTCCTGTCTATACTCTCAATAGGAAATATATCTTCAAAGACCGCATGCAGCCCGAACTGTTCTTTTTCATCGTCAACAGATCTCTGTATAAACTTTTCAAATGATCTTTGCTGAACCCGTATTAAATCGGGTGAAGAAAGGGCTACCTTTGTTGAAGAAAAATCCTTAACTTTATCAGGAATATGAGGATGCAGCATTATTATTTAAGTTCTATTGTCGCTCCAAGTTCTTCAAGTGCTTCTTTTGTCTTTTCTGCTGTTTCTTTATCCACGCCTTCCTGAACGGGTTTCGGCGCACTATCTACAAGTGTTTTTGCCTCTTTGAGGCCGAGACCGGTTATTTCTCTTACAGATTTGATAACCTGTATCTTTTTATCACCGGCTGCCTGAAGAACTACATCAAATTCAGATTTTTCCTCTTCTGCTGCAGCGGCTCCGCTTGCACCGGCGGCAGCTACTGCCACAGGAGCCTGGGCCGAAACACCAAACTTTTCTTCCATAGCGGAAACGAGATCCGATAGTTCAATAACTGTAAGCTGCTCGACCTCTTCCAAAATCGTATCTACCTTACTCTTTTTCTTTGCCATTACTGCTATCCTCCTTTTTTTCAGTATCCGGTGACGGGGCTTCTTTTTGCCCTTCAACCGTTTTTTCTGATTTATCTTTATCTTCCTCTTGAATGTCCTTTACGGCATCCTTTTCTTCGGGTTCTTCGGTCTGTTTAGGTTCCGGGGCCTGTTCTGAAGCTTCAGGGGCAGCTTCCTGTTTTTCTCCTACTGCCGGTTCAGAAGTGTCTTTTTCATTACCTTCCGCATCTTCCGAGGCGGCAGGCTTTTCATCTGCAACCTGCTGACTGCTATCAGCCTCTTCAGGGGCAGCTTCCTGTTTTTCTTCTACTGCCGGTTCAGTCTGCTGTGGTTTTTTCTCCTGTAAATCTTTTAAAGCGTATATAAGTTTTTTAATAACACCGCTGAGTACTGTATGCAAATTCTGTATAGGAGCATTAAATACATTGACTACCTGGGCTATAAGAACTGTCCTATCAGGTAAATCTGCTAGTTTTTTTAGTTTGTCTCCGTCCAGAAAATTTTCCCCGATAATAGCAGCTTTAAAATCCATTATTTCATTTTCCGTACAATGATTTTTAAAAACCTTAAGCCCTGCTGAAGGATCTTCAGAAGCAAGAATAACCGCAACCGGACCTTTAAGGGAACCGAATAACTCTTCGTACTTATCCTTTCCGGCATTTTCTAATGACCTTTTGGCAAGGCGGTTTTTTACAACCTTCAGAGTGCATCCTGCATTTTTAAGTTCTTTTCTTAGAACATTGGATGCATTAGCTTTTATTCCCTGATAGCTTGCTATTATTACACTAGCGGAAGATTGAATTTCTTCCTCAAAGCTTTTTACAAATTGTTGTTTTTCATTAAGTTTCATTTTTCTTCAAAAAAATCCCGGCGGGGTTCATTAAGAAACAAAACACCGCCTTTTACAACCCTGCAAGGCGGCCTGTTTCATCACCGCCGGTTTAACTCCGGACAAACTAATTTTTTAAAGTATATTAATTTTTTAAAACTTGTCAAATACTATGCGGCTATTTCAATAGCCGCGCCCATTGTAGTAGATAAAGAAACCTTTTCAATATATTTACCCTTTGCGGCTGCCGGACGATTCTTTTTAACAGCACTTAGATACGCATGAAAGTTATCTTTCAGCTTACGGCTATCAAATGAAATCTTCCCTATTGCTCCATGAACTACAGCTGATTTATCCATGCGGAATTCCATCTGGCCTTTCTTGGCTCTTTCCACGGCAGAGGCAATATCTTTTACAACTGTGTTTGACTTGGGAGAAGGCATCAGCCCTCTGGGGCCTAAAACTCTTCCAAGTTTAGCCAGGTCTTTCATGCATTCAGGAGTCGACAG
>PWMP01000171.1 GCA_003558145.1 Elusimicrobiota bacterium | reverse complement strand
TTCATTTTATATGCTCCGGGTACAGTAAATATAATAAAAGAGTTATTCTGCCGCCGCCGTGGGTCCCCAGAAATTCGATATAATAGCGTGACGGCATTTACTTAAGATGAGAAGTATATATTTTGCCTTCACCCTTATTCAACACGTCTGTACTGCGATACAAGCCGCCGGGTCCATCCTCCCTGTTTTGTTTTAACTCCTACTCCGGCGAGCGTCCAGAACAGAATTGCGTTAACCGGGCTAAGCGGTACGGGCAGAATCAAGGCGGATATAAGGACGGCCGTTACAGCAAGTACACATCCGTAATGAATCTTTCTCCATATTTCTTTAGTTGAAGGAGGAACGGAGAAATATCGTTTGTAATAACTGTAAATGAGAAAAATAAGCGCAGCAAACGTCACAAGGCCTCCTTCAGCAAGAACTTTAATATACATGGAACCAGCTGTAATAGATGGAGCTGTTTCCCTTAATTGTCCGGGGCCGGCACCAACAAGCATTCTTGCGGGAGTGTCACTGAAAGCATCTACAATAGAGCTTAACGTGCCGGTATTAAAAGAAACCTGGGGTAAGAGTATAAATACAAAAACAAGTAAAACAAAAGAAACGGCTGCCGGCACATATCTTTTCTTGCTTAATAAAAGATACGCAGGTACAGCAAAAAGACCGGTCCATACCTGAAAAGCAAAAGTCAGAACAACTGCAAGCAGTGCTGTGAAAAGTCCCCACTGTTTTCTGAAAGCGCCGTAAACAAAAAACAACATCATCATAAGCTGTACGGCAAATTCCGGTGTGCGCCCTATTACCCCTACGCCTTCGTAAACGGGATGGCTGCCTATGGTAAAAACCTGCCTTAATTGGGGGGGCGAAAATTTCACAAGCTCGCCTATGTTGAACTCCAGGTTGAAGTTCATTCCTATAAGAGACTGAAGTACCGTATAGATAGCGACTCCTATTCCCGCCCAGGCAAGAAAGCTGGTGAATTTTTTTAGTTCCGATTCCTGAAACAGGTATACCGGTATGAATAGAAATATAACATACCAGAATTTTTCAAGAAAATAAGATATGCCGTAAAGGGGTGATTTGCTGAACAGAGAACTTATAATGCCTGCGGCCAGAAAAAGTAAAAGAGGCTTTTCCAGCCCTGTCGGTATATATTTCAGGTTTCCTTTGAAAAACTGCAGTAAAAAAGCAATGAAAAGAACAACAAAACCGACATGCATCACATCCTGAGGAAATGCAGCTCCAAGCGACAGGGTTACAATACCAAGGCTGATAAAAAAATTATATGTTTTTTTAGTGCTGACTGACATTAAATAAATAATAGCAATATTTTAAAGCAATCACAAATACCGGCGGAAGTTAGCTGCCGTCTTCATTATATTTTTTATACATAAGTATCAGCGCAGTTGCAAAACCTATTATTATTCCGAATATCACATCAAGGACAAAGTGCCTTTCTGCAGTAATCCTGCTGAAAGCAATAAGCCCCGAAAAAGTAAAACTTGCAGCCGTTATGACCGGAGACGGGGAAAACATCCATATAACGCCGGCTGAACTGAAAGCGTCAGCGGAATGACCCGACGGGAAAGACATATAGGTTGTGCGCCAGCTGAAAGGTTTTCTTTGGGGAATTTCACCCTCACTTCTGATAGAAAAGCTTTCCTTGGGACGGGGGCGCCCCACCGTCATTTTTATTCCCTGTGTTATTATCACCGAAGCTATGATCTGAACAAATATGTATATCAGGGCAATCCTCAGGTACCTGCGTTTTTTAATGCTGTTGGTAAATAATAAGCCGTATAACCCGTACATCAGCATTAATGTAAACACCGCATGATAAAACCTGTTTCCGTACCTGCTTATGAAACGCGAGTCAGACCGCACCGTCTCTCCTTCTCCGGTTAAAAACACGGCTTCTGTTTCCCGCCCGAACCGTATCAGGGATTCGGTAAGGTTTTCATCACCGTACCTGGCTACCAGAACCAGCCCGGTAAATGCAACAACAATAAGAACTGCCAACCCGCTTTTAAATTTCTGTTTTTTACTGTATTTTTTCATTTTTTTATATTATTTCCATCTCACACGCACAGCCAGGTATATACTACTTTTTTTAATAAAAGCTTCAAGAATCTATATGGTCCGGCTTGCTACTTTTAAACAAAGCAGTTTTTTCAGGAAGAAGGTCCGCCGCGTCTCCTATGACTCTTTCGGCGAAGTGGTCAAAGGTCTGGCGGCTATGCACATAGACACAGCCGCGGTATGCTATTTCCCTGCGTTTTTGAGGGCTGCTTAAATAATAGGATATTTTATCAACAAGGTCATCCAGGCTCCTGTATACGTCAAACTGCTCTCCTGTGGAGTAAAGTTTTTCCAACCCCTCATTGTAGTTGGTCAGGAAAAATCCTCCGCAGGCCATTGTTAGCCTGTCGCGGTTAGAGGTAAACTGCCCCTGGCTTACAAGCTCTTCAAAACTTTTTAGTTCCCTGCCGTCATTAACCCCAAGTATTATTTCAGCGCTGCTGCATACAATGCGGTATTTTTTGGAGCCTATACGGCCTCCGACACGCCTGAACTTAGTCCTGTCCCATCCGGGGCCCCATACTTTAATGTCAAAATTTTCCTGTACTTTTTTAAGTATTTCATCACGGATACCCCCGCGTGGTTTACCTATAAACGCCACCTGGCTTTTATACTTTCTACCGCGTGAATCAACAGGATAATGAACATCCCTGCTGCATCCCCTCACCAGGTACTGAGCATCTATGCCCTCCTTTTTATACTCCTGAAGCTGAACGGTATTTGAAAGATAGAAAAAATCACATTTACGGCCTATTTTCACAGTTTTTTCTTTCACGGGAGAATTATAATCGTGATAAAAACATGATACAACTCCGTGCTTTAGGCATTCTTCTACCCAGGCGAGTTCCGTATCGGCGTTATTGACAAGGGTAAGGTGAGGCTTGTAGGAGTTTATTGTCCGGTATACATAGTTTTTGCCTATGCCCTTTCCGGCAAATTTCTGAATTTTTGAATAATTGAGCCACTTTACTTTTTTAACCAGCCCGTTCCGTTTTAAAGCTTTTATCAGGTTTACCGTAGCTTCCGTGGTTCTTTTTGATTTTGAAAAAAGGAGAATTTTTAATCTCATTGTTTATTTATCCGAATCCGGAAGAGAATTCATAATTTTACCCGCTGTTTCTTCAGGAAATTTTACTCCGCTGTAGTAATTAAAAAAAGAAACACTTTTAATGCCCTGCCGGCGGGCCATCCCGGACAATTTTTCAGTATTTATCATCTCTTCTC
>PWMP01000013.1 GCA_003558145.1 Elusimicrobiota bacterium | reverse complement strand
TCAGGGAGCGCTGGATGAAGCTGTTGAATATGCAAGGCAGAGAATCCAGTTCGGCCAGCCTATTTCCTCTTTCCAGGCTGTAAGGCATATGATAGCCGATATGGCAACAAAAACAGAGGCGGCCAGGTCTCTTGTATACAAAGCGGCTTCCGCTGTTGACGGCGGAATGAAGGAAGTATCAAAACTCAGCGCCATGGCCAAGCTTTTTGCTTCGGATATAGCTATGGAAGTTACCACTGACGCTGTTCAGATATTCGGCGGCTACGGGTATATGAAGGAATACCCTGCCGAAAAATTTATGCGTGACGCAAAGATTACGCAGATATACGAAGGGACTAACCAGATACAGAGGGATGTAATAGGGCTGGAAGTAATTAAAGAATCTACCAAGAAAAAACTAAAATGAATATAATAGTCTGCATAAAACAGGTTCCGGACACAACCGAGGTAAAGATAAATCCTGATACCAATACCCTGATAAGAGAAGGTGTTGAATCTATAATAAACCCTTTTGACACCTACGCCATAGAGGAAGCGGTTCGTCTTAAGGAAAAGTATGGAGGGAAAGTTACTGCTATTTCAATGGGCCCGCCTCAGGCTGAGGATGCATTGCGGGAGGCGGTGTCCCTGGGGGTTGACCGGGCGGTACTTCTGACAGATAGAAATTTTGCCGGTTCCGATACCTGGGCTACCGCCTATACGCTGGCCCGCGGAATAAAGAAATTAAAGGATGTAGACCTTGTAATCTGTGGAAAACAGGCAATAGACGGCGATACCGCCCAGGTTGGACCCGGGATAGCTGAATTTATGGGAATTCCATGCGTTACTTATGTACGCAAGATAGAAGAGGTAAAACAGGAGCAAATGAGGGTTCACAGGATGATGGAAGGGGGATACCACGTAATAGACCTGCCACTGCCTGCCCTTATTACCGTAGTCAAGGAGATTAACCAGCCCCGGATACCTTCTTTAAGGGGAAAGATGAATGCCCGTAAAGCAGAAATTGAAAAATTAAATGCTGCCGATATTGCATGTGAAATGGACAAAATTGGCCAGATGGGTTCACCTACCTGGGTAGATAAAATTTTCGCTCCTCCCAAAAGGGAAAAAGGGGTTATTTTTAAAGGCGAGCCCGCCGAGGCGGCCGCTAAGCTGGTGGAAGCGTTGAAAGAAAAGAAAATAGTATAATGCCTATTAAAATAATTGCGGATAAATGTTCGGGCTGCACAAAGTGTGTCAAAGCGTGTCCTTTTGATGTTATAGAGATAAAATCAAGAGAGGAAACCGGACAGTCTCATCCCAGGTTTAAGACCATTGCCGTTATAAATGAAGGCTGTAACCTCTGCGGTGCCTGCGCTCCGGAATGTCCGTTTGATGCCATAGAAATAACTAAAGAAGAGAAAAAGGCTAAGGTTCCCCTTAAAGAATATAAAAACATCTGGGTTTTTGCCGAGCAGAAAGAAGGAAGCCTGGAGGAAGTGGGCCTTGAGCTTCTGGGCAAGGGACGAGGGCTTGCCGATAAAAGGGGATGCAGGCTTGAGGCCGTTCTGCTGGGAGAGGGAGTAAAAGACAAGGCAGGCGAACTTATAGCCCGCGGCGCGGACAGAGTATACGTAATGGAGGATAAACTCCTTAAGGATTTCTTGGACGAACCCTATACGGCGGCTATGATACATCTCATAGAAAAGCATAAACCCGAGACGGTTCTTATGGGAGCCACAACTATAGGAAGGGCTTTTGCCTCCAGGCTTGCGGCAAGAATAGATACCGGGCTTACCGCCGACTGTACAGAGCTTGATGTGGATGCAGAGTCGGGACTTCTTTATCAGACCCGGCCCGCTTTCGGCGGTAATATTATGGCCACCATTTTTACCGAGCACCACCGTCCGCAAATGGCAACCGTGCGCCACAAGGTTTTTAAGCCCCTGAAGGCAGACAGCAGCCGAAAAGGGGAGGTCATAGAAGAAAAATATCCCGGTAAATTCAGCTCTGTTGCAAAAATTGTTGAGTTTGTAAAAGATGAAACCCAGGAAGTTAATCTGGCCGATGCCGATATTATCGTATCAGGCGGAAGAGGATTGGGTAAGCCGGAAAATTTTGAACTGATAAAGGAACTTGCCCGGGCCCTTGGCGGCGCCGTCGGTTCATCCAGGGCCGCCGTTGACGCGGGCTGGATACCGTACTCTCACCAGGTAGGGCAGACCGGAAGAACTGTGGCTCCCAAAATATATGTGGCGGTGGGTATATCAGGAGCTATACAGCACCAGGTAGGGATGAATTCTTCTGATACTATAATAGCTATAAATAAGGATGGAAACGCTCCGATTTTTGATATAGCCAGCTATGGAATAGTGGGTGATCTTTTTGAAGTTGTCCCGCAGTTACTGAAAAAACTTAAATCTTAATCTGCCTTCCCGCAGAATTATACGGGGAAATAAAAGCATGTACATAATGATGAAAAAATCTACAAAAAGAGCTCTTACGGCCGCGGTTGCCGTACTTGTTGTCCTTTTGGCTGTATGGGGAATAAGATACAGGTTTTCGGTCCTCTCCACCGCGGGAGAACCGCTTCTTGAATACGTTCCTTCCTCCCTGGAGGACAGAGTGCCTCTCAGCCTGGCAGCCGGTATAAGCGTACCCTCCGGTATATGGTCTGATTTAAAGAAAACTAATTTTTTTTCAGCGCTTGAGGAAAAAGGCTTTTATACTCAGGATTCCCGGGAAAAAATAATCCTTAATGCAATCGGCCGCAGCGCTTCTGCCGCCGTGTACGCGTCTCCGCAGGGAGATACCTATTACCTTTTGCTGGCCCGGCTCCGCGGCCCCTCCGGCGTAATACGCAGGCTCCACCGTCATTTCAGCAGTCCCGAAAACGAGATTAAACAGCACGGAGAAGTAGGTATATATCAAAACGGAGATATATTTTATTCTATTTCAGGAAGAGTTTTCCTGGCTTCAAATTCGCAGGAGCTTATTAAAAAATCCATTGACCTTAAAGAAGGTGTCCGCCCGGCAGAAAGTTTTAACTGCCTGTATGGATGGGTTCAGGAACGTATGTCGCGCCGCCGCAGCGGATTTCTATTTACGTCCGGAGAGAATTTTAAATATGCCGCAGCCCTTCTGCTTGGCCCGGAGTTTCTGCTTATAGAAGAAGATGCTCAACAGCCTGACGCTTACCGGGAATTCCATTTTGACAGGGGTGTTAAAGTCGTTTCCTATAAACCTTTGTCCCGGGAACGGGGTACCCTTGGACGTGCCCGTACGCTTGAGCTTATTCCTGAAGATGCTGTTCTTGTGCAGGCTTCGCCCGACATTGATTTTGAAAAAACGGCAC
>PWMP01000081.1 GCA_003558145.1 Elusimicrobiota bacterium | reverse complement strand
GGGAGTGGGTATGTCACTGGGGGTTCTTACTTATTCACGCAGGGTTATGGAAACTGTGGGAAAAAAGATAACGGTCCTGGATCCGTTTTCGGCTTTTATTGCCGTAATGTCGGGAGCCCTTACCGTGCACTTCTGTAAAATGATAGGAGTGCCGGTTTCCACTTCTCAGGCTATTGTCGGAGGTGTGATGGGAGTAGGCCTGGTAAAGGGAGCAAAGACGGTTAATTTTAAATCACTAAGGTTTATTTTCGCGGGCTGGGTAATGACTCCCATTGTTTCGGCTTTGCTTACAATAGGTATGATAAAGACGTTTTTTTAATAGATGATAAAGAAATTTCAGAACTATACTCCTGAACTTCCGCTTTCGGCTTATGTGGCAGAGGAAGCGTTGCTCATCGGCAAAGTAAGGCTGGGAGAACATTCTTCTGTTTGGCCCGGAGCTGTTTTAAGAGGCGACGTAGAAGAGATAATTATAGGAAACAAAACTAATATTCAGGACGGTACGGTTATACATACAAACTATAATCTGCCTTCCCTTGTAGGCAGCAGCGTTACCGTGGGTCACGGTGTAATGCTCCACGGCTGCAGTGTAAAATCTTTCTGCCTTATAGGTATGGGAGCTTCTCTTCTGGACGGAAGTTCAATAGGGGAGTATGGTATTTTAGGGGCCGGTTCGGTTGTTCCCGAGGGCAAAGACCTGGAAGGAGGTTTTGTTTATATGGGTATCCCCGCTGTAAAGAAAAGAATAGTAACGGCGGATGAAAAAGAGTTTATAAAAAAGCGCGCGGAGGAATACGTGCTGCTTGGGGGGGAATATAAATGAAACTTTTAAAAACAGCCTTTTGTTTAATATTGATATGCCCGGCCGTACCTATGGCAGGCCGGGCCTCTTACGGTTTTAATACCGCCAGGTCAATATCACTGGGAGGAGCGGGTGCCGCTCTTAAAGACATATCCATGCCTCTTTCTGTAAATCCGGGTTTGATGGCAAGGAGTGATTACGGGAGAATGTCCTTTTTTTACGGTAACCTTGCCGGTATCAGCCATACCGGGGCTTTTGAATATGTGTATCCTTTTATGGTCAGGGGAGCCCTGGGAGCGGGAGTGAGGGGTTTTTATACAGATGAAGACAATTATAATATAAACTACCTTGCCGGTTTCGGGGCCGAAATGTTCGGCCGCTTAGGCCTGGGCGTTGCAGGCAGGGCTGTAATTGATTACACCGGCGGAGAATATGCGGAAGGATTCTTAATGGATGCCGGTATTAATTATTATCCTGCCCGCTGGCTCGGTTTTGGGGTAAGCGGCAGGAATCTTATAAAACCTTCTGAAGACGCTTTTTCTCACATTACAACAGATCTGCGGGCGGGTATAAGTATTATCAATACGGATTACCTGAGGGTTGTGTCGGATTTTTATTTCAGCGATATTGCTGAAGAGTACGGTTCTGCGGATATGCTTAACTCAATATGAGTTGAGATTGCGGTACACGAATCATTTAAGATAAGAACGGGTGCCGAAGAAGACACATGGAGTATGGGAATCGGCGTAGGATCAAGAAACTTGTTTTTCGATTACGCTTATACTCCCGGTGATGAAAAACTGCATTTTGTCGAAGCCGGGATAAGACTGGGAATGTCTCCTTCAAGAAAAGAAAAACTTCTCGAGGAAAAATCCCGCCAGATTGAAAAAGACGAACTTTACCTGGAGGCAGTACGGGAGTTCGGTACCGGCCGGGTAGCTGCCGCAGACAGGAAGGTAAGTCGGTATATTGAAAACTACGCCCGCGAAGAAAGAATTATCAGGCTGGAAGAAGATATAAGAAATTGGCTTGAAAAAGTAAGACAGGAAAAAATGGGCCGTGCCCGCGAATTTGAAAAAGAAATTCTCACAGCTTATTACCGGGAACAGATAGATAAGGCTTTTGTTTTGATGGACAACCTCAAGCTTATAGCCCCTCAATATGAAGAGGCGCTTTATCTTGAACACCTGCTTAAAGCCAGGGTTCTGCTTGAGGACGGAAAATATGAACAGGCCGAGGACGAGCTGGTGGAGGCGTTGAAAATCAATCCGGATTCGCAGGATGTAAGAGATCTTCACCGCCGTTTGAGGGAGGTTTTAAGACTTGAAAGATAAAAAATTAAAAAAAGTGCGGCTTGCCGCGTTTATTATGGTATTCTTAATGTCATCGCTGGCTTTCGGCGCGGATGAAATAATGGACAGGGGCGTCAGACGTTACCTTAGAGGCGACTACCAGGCCGCCATTGAGGATTTTACCCGTGTGCTGGAACTGGAAGAAAACGAAAGAGCCGGCCGCCTGCTTGTTAATTCTCTTGTTGAAGAAGGAAATAATAGTATGAATCGCGGCGATAATGAGCGGGCTCTTGAACTTTTCCGCAGAGCACAGTCAATAGAACCTTCAAGGGAAATATCTGATTTAATATCGGAAGCTGAAGAAGCCGCCGGTCTTACAACGCCGCCCGCTCCGGAACAGCCCGAACCGTCACCGCAGATTTCAGAACTTGAATCGGCGATTAGGAGAGAAAGACAGGCTGCCGCGGCGCTCAGAAACAGGATAAGCGCTCTTGAGTCCCAGAGAAACGAACTTAACCGGCAGCTGGAAAGCGCTTCTGCAGAACTATCCGGGGCTTCTGATAAAATAAGCCGGCTTGAAGATGAAACCAGGGGGGGCAGGCGCAGCCTTTTTCTTATAGCCCTCGCCGGCGGCGGCGGCGCGCTGGTTGTCGGAATAATACTTATAGTATTTCTGAAAAAAGTATATTCAACCGCGTCAAGCGGAACTTACCAGATAGAGGAACTGGAAGAAAAGATTTCCGAACGCCTCAAGGAAGCCGAAAAAGAATCCGAACAGCTTGAAGAAAAAGTTGCAAGAAGCATAAACCAGATGATAGAAGGGCAGAAAAATATGGTTAAGCAGATAGCCGTTTCCGCAGGCGGTAAGACTCAGCAGGATATAGAGGAAATAAAAGACAGCCTGCATCAGCAGTTTGAAAACCAGCAGCAGCGCCTGCTAGACCTTCTTCAGATGCAGTCAAGCGCCCTGGCAAAAGAGAAAACCGAAAAAGTGGAACTTCCTTCCGGCAGGGTAATAACTGATGTAAATCCCCACGTGCGGGCGCGCGCTGATAGTGTGGAGCTTATACCAAAAACAGTTTCTGATCCGCATGTGGCGGAAAAAATGCTCAGGCCCTATCTTAGCGATCCCAATAACAGGGTCAGGGCAAACGCTGCCCGTGAAATACACAGGTACAACCCCGAGATTGCCCTTGATACTCTTGAAAAAATGGCCGGCAGCGGGGATAAATGGATGAGGCTT
>PWMP01000093.1 GCA_003558145.1 Elusimicrobiota bacterium | reverse complement strand
GATATACTTTGGGAATCGCTACTCCTACCTTATGCCACACGTGGCAGGTACTTTTCACAATGCCTTGGAGTTTCACAAAAAGCATTGGGATTATGATCACAAAAGGACCTATGTGCTGTTAACCGACTTTGAAGACAATGGGTATGGTGGTGCCATTGTAATGCCTGAAAACATGGTAATTTTGGGCATATCACCCTTCGATTATGCCTTTAGTATCATTCCTGCAAGCGAGCGATTTCAATGGCTTTCAAATCATGAGTTGACTCATATAGCCATGACGGATAAAGCTAACAAAAAGGATTTGTTCTGGCGCAGGTTTTTCTTTGGGAAGGTTCATCGGGACGAAAAAATGCCAGTCACGGCTTTGTGGAGTTACCTTACAACACCCCGCTGGTATGCACCCCGCTGGTTTCATGAAGGGATAGCCTGTTACCTTGAAACATGGATGTCGGGTGGCTTAGGCCGTTCTTTAGGGTATTATGATGAGATGTATTTCAGGAGCATTATCAATGAAAATGAACCCCTGTACTCGGTTGTTGGCCTGGAAACAGAAGGTACCACCATTGATTTTCAGGTTGGTGCCAATGCTTACCTTTATGGAACACGCTTTGTTAATTACCTTTCGGCCACTTATGGCGAAGACAAACTGATTTCACTTTACAAGCGCACCGACGAAAGCAAAGCATTTTATGCCAGGCAGTTTAAAAATGTTTACGGTAGGCCGGTTAAGTAATCCTGGCAGGATTGGATAGATTTTGAGACCACATTCCAGCAGCAAAACCTGGAATTAATCCGGCAATACCCCATCACCTCGTTCTCTGCCGTAACAGCCGAACCGCTTGGGTCTATCTCTAATTATGCTTATGATCCCAATACCCGGAAAGTTTATGCCGCCATCAACCGCCCGACTGACATTTCGCAAATTGTAGAGATTGATGTACCTACGGGCAAAATCAGGAAAATAGCAATATTGGATTCGCCCGTGCTCTATACGGTAACTTTCCTGGCATATGATGCCGAAAAAGGCCGGTTGTTCATCAGTGAACAAAACAGGAAATACCGAAGTCTGGTTAGCATTGATATTGCCACGGGCAAAAAAGAAACAAAAATTAGTTTTTCCCGCACCGGAAACCTGGTATTCAATCCTGTTGATCGCAGCCTGTGGGGCATACGCCATGATAACGGATATTCCAGCCTGGTGAAAATTCCTGAACCATACACTGAGGTTATTCCAATGTATACTGCTGATTTTGGACGTTCGGTATTTGACCCTGCAATATCTAATGATGGAAAGCGTATTATAATGTCCATCTCTGGTATTCGCGGCGAACAGGCTATCATCATGTTTGAAATTGCCGATCTTGAAATCGGACTGAGAAAGCATGAAACTGTTTTTGAGCTGGAAGACAATACTTTAAATCAGTTCAGATTTAGCCTTGATGACCAATACCTGATTGGCACTTCTTATTACACAGGAGTTTCAAACATTTGGCGAATTGGATTAGAAGATAAAACCTTTGAGCTTCTCTCTAATGATGAAAACGGGCTGTTTCAACCCCAACAGCTTAGCAATGATTCGATATTGGTTTTACGTTTCTCCCGTAACGGCATGCAGCCCGGAATTATCCCTTTGCAGATGATTCATGAGGCGAATGCCATTGCATATGCCGGCAACCTGGTTTATGCACGTAATCCCCAGGTTGAAGCCTATTCATTACCGCCGGCTAACCGCATTAACCTGGATTCACTGAAACTGCAAGAAGAGGCGTATCATCCCTTGAAAAATATGCAACTGACCAGCGCATTTCCCGATGTTGCGGGCTTTAAAGAAACGGCTGTTGTGGGTTATCGCTTGAATTGGCGCGACCAAATTGGCTTATCCACAGCCAGTTTGTTTTTAGCCGGTTCTCCATGGAGTGCAAATCCCGACAAACAAAAACTACATGTTGAGTTAAACTTCGATTATTGGGAATGGGGCTTCAATGCAGCACTTAACAAATCAGATTTCTACGACCTTTTTGGCCCTACCAGGCAAAGCAGAGCGGGATATTCAATCGGAATAAGAAACAAAACAATTAAAACCATCAAGGCTCCTCTCCACTGGCATTATGGTTTCAGCATAAACCATTACGGCGATTTGGAAGTTTTGCCACAATTTCAGAATATTGCTTCGCCTGTACGAAACCTGCAAAGTTTTTCGGGCGACATAGGTGTTTCTAAACTCAGGAGAAGCCTGGGAGGAGTTAAAGATGAGATGGGTTATAGCTGGAATTTATTGGGCTATAGTTATTTTGTGAAAGGTACTGTTTATCCATCTCTTATTTCGGAACAACATGTGGGTTGGCTTATACCTGGAATGCGTAACACAAGCTTTTGGATAAGGAACAGTGCCGGCCAGTCTTTTGGTAAGCGCGATGCGGCTTATTCCAAGTTTTATTTTGGCGGTTTTCGTAATAATTATGTTGATTGGCAAGATCCCGAGCAATACCGAAAGGTGCTGGCTTTTCCGGGTGTGGATATTGATGCCTTGCAGGCTCATAATTTTGTGAAGACAATGGCCGAACTCAATATTAAGCCATTGAGGCTTAGAAATGTTGGCACAACATGGCTATACCCCACTTACTTGAAAAGTGCTGTGTTTGGAACACATATAATACTTAATCCTGGTTATGCCGGCGAGCTGCGCCATGTGTTCAATGCAGGTATTCAGCTGGATTTGGAACTGGTGCTGTTATCTTACCTGAAAACAACCTGGTCAGCCGGCTATGCACGCAAATTTGAGGAAGGATTTGGGCCAGAAGAACAATGGATGTTTTCAATTAAATTGCTCGGCAATTAAGGGCAAGAGTTAAAACGGCTATTTTGTTATAGAGACTTTTATCAGCTTATTTTGTGACTTTATATATGCTCTCGGAAACATGGTTAGGTGATCCAAATCAATTTATGATTAAAATATTTCGACAATTTAGTTTGCGAAAATATCTTGCTCAATAAATCCAATTATTTGGAGGAATATTTTTAGAGTTGGTAAAAACACAAAATATTTCAAAAAAAAATCTACATTTGCTGATAGTTGTTTTTTGCGGAATCTAGGTTAATTTTAAGATTTTATATTTTTTGCTATGAATATTCACAAAACAACCTCCCTTCTTTTCTTGCTTTTTATCTTTTTTATACATGCATCAGGGCAAAATCCAAAACTGGTTTTTTCAGCCCATTGGCTGCCACAAGCTCAGTTTGCGGGTTACTATGCCGCTAAAGATCAAGGTTTTTATGAGGAGGCCGGCTTGGATGTTGATATTATTCATCCTTCAGCATCGGTAAATGCCATTGAATTTTTGACAACCGGGCAAGCTGATGTC
>PWMP01000186.1 GCA_003558145.1 Elusimicrobiota bacterium | reverse complement strand
TGTGACAGCCCCTGACTCTCCCGAAACTACAGGAGGGTCTTGCTTAAGAGGTGCGGCATACATTCTCATTCCGCGGGCCGCCATATAATCCGGGCATGATATGAAAATATCTGCACAGCTGTTGAGAACTTCCCACGAAAGAGGGTTTGGCACACCGCAGGAGAGCCCGGCCATTATTGTACTAAGATCGCCTTCAAACATATGCGTTCGGCCGTCACCTATCCGGGCCGACTCATAAATACAGGCAGCTTTATCGGGCTCTACAATAATGAAGGTCGGCGCATCTTCGCCAAGCAGTCCCTTGTAGAAAGCTACAACAGAAGCGGCAAGCGACCCCACTCCTGCCTGAACCAGTATATGGGTCGGATACTTTATACCAACCTCGGGTAACTGCTGCTGAGCCTCGGAAAATATTGTAGTATAGCCCTGTATAACCCACTTTGGAATCACATCGTAACCTTCCCACGCTGTATCCGATATAACCTGCCAGCCATTACGGGCTGCGTCCTGTTTTATACTATCAACGGCATCATCATATGTTCCCTTTATAACCTCAACCTTGGCGCCATAGTTCTCAATAGCTTTTATACGCCACGAACTGGTACCCTGTGGAACATAAACAATAGAGCGGTGGCCGAGTTTTTTTGCCGACCAGGCAACTCCTCTGCCGTGATTGCCGTCAGTTGCCGTAGCAAAGGTTATAGTTCCCAGCTTTTTTTTCACCTCCGGCGAAGTGAGGTCATTAAAATCTATATCTTCTTTTATGCCCAGCCGTTCTTTAAGATGCATATATGTAGCATAGGATCCGCCGAGCACTTTAAAAGAATTCAGGTCAAAGCGTCGAGATTCGTCTTTTACCCATATTCCTCCCAAACCTAACATACACGAAAGGCTTTTCAGGCTCTTTAAAGAGCCGGTTTCAAAACCTGAAAGCTGTGAGTGAAACTTCAGTACACGCGGGGGGGCTTCAACGGGAATAAGGTCCAGAGCGCTGGCCGTTTTTGGCGACTTATCAAGGTTCTTATTAGCTATCCAGTTTAAAAGATTCATATAAAACTCCTCTCATTTATTAATCGGTCTATTTCTTATTCATTCACTTGATTCTAGACAATATAACACACTTTTTCAATGGTTTTATTTATTTCGTCAGAATATACTTTTAACTGAACCGCTGCTTCTGTAAATTTTCCCCTTTTTTTTACATCCTTTGCATCTTTTTTTTAATTCTTTTTCATTCTCTTTTATGTTCACTTTTCCTGATTTAAACTTTTTATAAACCGGAAGCGGAGACTTATGCTTCATTCCCCTTTTTTTCATTTCCTCCGCAAGTTCGTCATGTCTTTTCTTTATATTATGAATTTCTACAAGGCCTTTTTCAAGATAACCCTTTATAGATTTGCCTCTATTGAGGGTACCCGTAAACATATGCATTTCAACATGTTCACCAAGCAGATGCCTGTCACACATTTTTTCAGGCTCCACTTTCCACATTCTCATCTGCTCAGTTTATAACTCCCGCAGTTTTTAGTTTACTGCCGTCAAGTTTTATAATTTTCCTGTTTCTCCACCAGGTAAGCTGTCTGCGGGCATAGTTACGCGTAGTTTTTTTTATATCCTCAACTGCTTTTTCAAAAGAAATTTCTCCGCTAATATAAGAAGCCATTTCTTTATAACCCAATCCTTCAAAAACCGGGGCCTCCAAGCTGTATTTACTGAGAAGTTTTTTCGTTTCATCTTCAATTCCCATTGAGCACATCCTGTCAACCCTGGCGTTTATGCGGCTGTAGAGCTGCTCTCTTTCCCACGATATACGCAAAGCAATAAAGTCGTATGGCGGAGCATAAGTTTCCTTTAAAAGCGTACTCATCTTTTTTCCGGTCTGAATAAAAACTCCGAGAGCTCTTAGTATTCTCTTTCTCATATTCGGATGAATTTCGGAGGCTCTTTCGGGATCTTTCTTTTTTAGCTGCCTGTAAAGTTCCTCCGTTGATTTACGCTCAAGCTCTTTTTCTATATTTTCGTCAAGCGGGGGAATATCGGCAATTCCCTCCATAAGGCTTGTTACATAGAGCGGGGTTCCTCCTGCTACTACCGGAAGTTTTTGTTTTTGGTGCAGGGAGTCTATTGTTACACGGGCGTCTCTGCAGAAAGTTCCCGCGTCATACCACTTATCCGGCTTTTTTATATCAAGGAGGTGATACTTTACTTCCTCCAAATACTCCGGCAGAGGTTTTGAAGTAAGAATATCAGCGTCCTTATAAACCTTCATTGAATCGGCTACTATTACTTCGCCTCCGCACTCCCTTGCTATTTTATGGGCCAGTGAGCTTTTTCCGCTGGCGGTAGCTCCCGTTATAACAAGAACCGTATTATCGCGAGAATCTTCTGTCAATTTCTTTTTCCGTGAGCCTTATGATTACGGGACGACCGTGAGGGCACCGGTGGGGAACTTCACAACTGTTGAGTTTATCTGTCATCTCCTCTATCTCTTCTTTAGTAAGCCTGTCCCCAGCCATCACAGAAGACCGGCAGGCTATAAGTTTAAGTATTTCATCGGCCAGTTCATCCTGAGAGGGGCTTTTTCCCGCCTTTTCAACAGTTTCTATTATTTCTTCTATCATTTCAGTTGCTTCTTCACCGCTTATTGCCTTACCTACACAGGCGGGTACGGCCGTTATTTTAAACGTGGACGGGCCGAATTCCTCTATTATAAGCCCGTATCCTTTAAGTAAATCGGCATAACTGCCTGCAATATGGGCTTTTGAACGTTCCATTTCAATCACTTCAGGTATGAGCAAACCCTGTACCGGCGGTTTACCGGAGGCGGCTTCTTTTTTCAGGTTTTCGTAATTAATTCTTTCCCAGGCCGTATGCTGGTCAATGAGAAGTATGCCCTCGTTGTCCTCGGCAATTATATATTTGTTTTTAAACTGAAAAGACGGCCTTATACTGCCCTCTCCGGAAGGCGCGCGGCCGGAATCTGAAAGAGACGGAGGAGAAAAACTGAATTTTCTTACTTCACCAAGATCTATATCTTTTAAGTCTTTCGTTAAAGCTCTTTCATTTTTTCTTGCCGGCCGGGGTGTAAACGGCCTTTTGAATTTTGTTTTTTCTTCTTTTAATGCAGGCGGCTTTTCCTGTATCATATCATCCTGTTCAATATCAAAAATACCCGGGGTTTTCTCAAGAACGCTTTTTAAAACCTTTGAAACTATCTGGTGCACTCCCTGCTGGTTGACAAACTTCACCTCTCTTTTGGCGGGATGTACGTTTACATCTACAAATTCCGGTTTTGTATCTATGTAAAGGGAGCAGGCCGGATATTTTCCCTGGGGGATAAACTGCCGGCAGGCCCTTGAGACT
>PWMP01000103.1 GCA_003558145.1 Elusimicrobiota bacterium | reverse complement strand
TGACAATGCAGTAGATTGTGACATGATTTTTCCACAATTTAGATTTTTTTCAAAAAAATGGGGGTAACTTTTAGCCAAAAGTGGGGGTAACTTTTTAAGATTTTGCCAAATTTCTATAAAAAAGGGGGCATATTAGCGTATTTTTGGGGGTAACTTTGATTTTATGGGTAAATTTTATCGACGAGAAAAGGAGTATTGAACAGTCTCTAATAATAAGCGCATTTTTTATGCTAACAGGTGAAAATAAAACAACAGCCGGCTAACGGGCCGGTACCGTATAGGTCTGCTGTATTATATAATATTTTGTTTCGTCTTGCTTTATAAGCCCAAGTTTTTTTCTGGCCAGGTACTCAAGGTGTTCGGGTTCTGTTTTAATCAGCCTTATTTCCTCTTCAAGTAAGAGATTTTCCTCTTGCAGATTTTCAAGTTTATCGCGGTAGCGGTTAATTTCAGATCTGAGTTTAAAGATGGTTCTTATATTAGAACCCGAGAAAATTAAAACGGCAACAGCGGCCGCAACTGTAATATAAGCAAATTTAGACCCGGTTCCTCTCACCTTTCCAATCTGCCCATAAGGGCTTCCGCGCCTAGTTCTTCTTCTATCCTTAACAGCCGGTTATACTTTGCTATCCTGTCAGTCCTTGAAAGGCTTCCTGTTTTTATCTGACCGCATCCTACGGCTACAGCAATGTCGGCTATTATAGTATCTGCCGTTTCACCGCTGCGGTGAGATATAACGGAAGAGTAGCCGGCTTCTTTTGCCATTTTTATTGCTTTGAACGTTTCGGTCAGAGTGCCAATCTGGTTAACTTTAATAAGTATTGAGTTACCTATTCCTTTTTCTATTCCTTCTTTAAGGCGTTTTATGTTAGTGACGAAAAGATCGTCTCCTACTATCTGTATTCTATCTCCGAGACAGGATGTAAATTCCTTCCATCCGGACCAGTCATCTTCTGAAAGTCCGTCCTCAATCGAAATAACGGGAAGGTCTTTTGTGAGGTTGTCATAATATTCAACCAGTTCTTTCGAATTTTTTGTGCCTTCAATATTATAGTTTCCGTCTGAGTAAAATTCGCTGGCCGCGCTATCTAGGGCAAGCGCTACATCACTGCCGGGCTGGTATCCGGCCTCTGACACGGCCTGAAGTATCAGTTCCAGGGCTCTCCGGTTTGAGTCGAGAGAAGGCGCGAAGCCTCCTTCGTCTCCTACCGACGTAGTCATTCCTTCTTTTGAAAGTATTGATTTGAGGGTATGGAAAACTTCCGCTGCCATTCTCAAATTGTCGGAAAAAGTTTTTCCGCTCCGCGGAACCATCATAAATTCCTGTATTTCAAGGTTGTTGTCGGCATGTTCCCCACCGTTTATAATATTCATAAGAGGGACAGGCATTATGTATTTTTCAGGAGCATAATCCGCTCCGGAGGCAATCTCTTTAAGATATCTAAACAGGGACACCCCCTTTTCCATAGCAGCGGCGCGCGCTGCGGCCATTGAAACGCCTAGAATAGCATTTGCGCCAAGCGAGCTTTTGTTTTCGGTCCCGTCAAGGGAAAGCATTGCTTCGTCAATTTTTTCCTGTTCGCTTACTTCCATCCCTTTAAGGACCGGTAGAATTCTTTCCGTTATGTTTGATACCGCCTTAAGGACTCCCTTGCCTTTATAGCGGCCGGCATCTTTATCCCTGAGTTCCAGGGCTTCGTGTTTTCCCGTGGAAGCACCTGATGGAACCGCCGCGCGGCCAAGAACCCCCGATGATGTTATAAGATCTACTTCAACCGTAGGATTACCGCGTGAATCAAGAATTTCCCTTGCCTTAATTTCTTTGATTTCTGTCATAATATTTTCCTTTCTTTCACCTCTTAACCATCTCCTTCATTATTACAAAATTTTATCATCAATCCTCACTTAAAATCTCAGGCGAGACTGAATTCTTTTTCAGCAGCAGCTGATATTTTTTCAATCTCATCCGGTGAAAAAGATTCCACGTAAAGCCTTACCACCGGTTCTGTTCCTGAAAACCTTAAACCCGCCCATGTGTTTTTTGCATCCAGTATGAATTTATAACCGTCCAGGGTTACAACTTCCTTAACCTTATAACTGCCTATTTGTCCGGGAACAGCGCGGGAAAGATTTTCCTTGAGCCTCGTTACCTGGTCCTCGTCAAGAGTATAGTTTTTTCTTACGGTTTCAAAACTTCCCGTTTGTTTCTGTATCTCTTCTATTAGTTCAACCAGTGTTTTTTCGGAAGCGGCCATAATTTCAGCAGCGAGCAGACAGGCCAAAATGCCGTCTTTTTCGGGGAGATGGCCTCCTATAGTAAGGCCCCCGCTTTCTTCTCCGCCGACAATCATATCCTGCTTTGCAAACACGTCTCCTATATATTTAAAACCTACCGGGGTTTCTATTACTTCTACCCCCAGCATTTCCCCTACGGCATCCATAAAAGAGGAAGTCATTACGGACCTTACCCCTACTCCGCGCATGCCTTTTGCATGGAGATGATAAAGAACAAGGCCCAGCAGCTGATTTGCAGTTATGTAACGGCCGCTGCGGTCAATTATTCCAAAACGGTCACCGTCACCATCCGTAGCTATTCCTATGTCCGCGCCGCCGGCCACAAGTTTTTTTAATCCTCCAAGGTACTCTTCAGCCGGTTCCGGCCTGTGGCCGCCAAAAAGAACATCCCTTTTATCATTGATAACCTGCAACTGACCCCCGAGAATGCGTTTCATGTAGTGCCTGCCTACTCCGAACATGGGATCGTACGCAACAGAAAGGCGGCTTTTTATCAGTTCTATATCAACCAGTTTTTTTATTTTTTCTATATAAGGAGGAGAAAAATCCTCTTCAACAATAAGCCCTTCCTTAAGGGCTTTGCTGTAATCTGTCTTTTTGAGCTGCCTGCTTCCGGACTGTATTTCTTTTATATTTTTCTCAATGTTTTTAGTAGTTTCGGGTAAAGCCGGTCCTCCTGTGGAAGGAGAAAATTTTATTCCGGAGTACTCGGGAGGGTTGTGAGAAGCGGTGATATTAACAGCACCCTGAAGCTTTTTTTGAATAACGCAATGTGATATTACAGGAGTAGGAACATCAAAGGGAGAATATATCACGCCTATTCCATTTCCGGCCAGAACACAGGCGGCAGCTTTTGAAAACTCCTCTCCTAAAAAACGGCTGTCGTAACCGGCCGCAATATTTATTTCCGAGTCCCCATATTTTTCCCTCAGGACGTCCGCTATAGCCTGGGATACTATTTCAACGTTTTCAAATGTAAAGTCGGCGCTTATTATGCCGCGCCAGCCTGCGGTGCCGAAACTTATCTTATCGGGACTCATTTTACAGGCCTCTTGCTAAGTATTTCGTTTATCAGCTTTGCAAGGGGTATTAGTTCATCATCATCACTGCGCAGCTGAACACTGTTTATTTTGCCCTCGTTTATCATATTAAGCTGCCGCTCCAGGGCATAAAGCGGTCCGGCAATTTTGAACGACAGGCGAATTCCTATGTATACTGCAATACCCGCAACCAAAACAGCCGATAGAGGAAGAATCCAGTTAAGCCAGGATATTACTTCTATAAGCCTTACTTCCGTATATGCGGCAAAACCGGCTCTTGTTATCTGAATTCTCAAGGCTATATATATTGCAGCAAGCGTAACAACAAGAAGAATTAACATAGTTGAAATAATAAGTTTCAGAAACTGCTTCTGAAAATCTTTTTTTATCATTACTCTTGAACGTCTTTCCTGATTCATTTTATACCTCCACTTCTGAATTTCTACAGGTAAAACCCGAATTGTGTGTTAATATATCACAAAATTTTTCTTTTTACAAATTCTTTCGTCAATACTTCAAATTTCATTACGTTCAGTTCCTGTGCCCTGGAATTTTCATCTATACCGTATTTATCAAGAATTTTTTTAATTTCGGAGGCAGACATTGAAAAATGGCTTGAAAGAGAATTTTTCAGTTTTTTTCTTCTTTCCCTGAAAGCTCCTCCTACAAGTGATAGAAAGTTTTTTGAAAGTATATTTTTTTTATAAATACTTATAACCGCAGATTCTATTTTTGGAGGCGGGTCAAAGTTTTCTTTTTCAACTTTAAATTCAATTTTTACTTCACCGGATCCGGAACAAAGAACGCTCAGACGCGAATATTCGCTGCTCCCCGGTAAGGCAGCGGCCCGACTGGCTACTGCAAGAGGAAGCATTAATACGGCCAGAGTCCAGGGAACCGGCGAAACAAGTATTTTTTCTATAATTTTACCGCATATCTGATAGGGAAGATTTCCGCATATTTTGTCCGGTTTAAGAATTGATAAGTCCGCCTGGAGAAAATCTCCCTCTATCACCTGCAGTTTTTCGCTGTCGTAGTTCTTTTTAAGACTGCTTACAAGATTTTTATCTATTTCAACGGCAGTTACACGATCTGCCGAATCCAGAAGGTAAGAGGTAAGAAATCCCTGTCCCGGACCTATCTCGAGAATATTTTCACCGGCGCCGGGAGACAGGATATCTATAATCCTTACAGCAATAAGGGGGTTATCAAGAAAGTGCTGACCGAGTTTTTCACCCATCAGGATATGAGCTTAACAGCGAGTTTAACTGCCTCTTTCATACTCCTGTGGTCGGGGTCAGCTTTAGGGGAAAGATCTATTGCGGGTCCGTGATCCGGAGAAGTACGTATAAAACCCAGACCCATTGTAAAATTTACTGACGGCCCCAGTGCCGTTTTCACGGCCGGAAGTAACTGATCGTGATAAGCAGAAACTACAAAATCATATTTTCTTTCCAGGGCCTGCTTTAAGGCAAAATCCGCGTTGAGCGGCCCCCGGATATTTATTCCGGAAGCTTTAAGTTCCTTCAGGGCCGGGGCCATTTCCTCTTTTTCTTCTTTTCCTATAAGTCCGTTTTCCCCGCGATGCGGATTAACTGAACATAAGGCTATTCTGGGAGCTTTAATCTTAAAGTATTTTTCAAGTGAGACGGCTGCCGTTTTTACATGCTTAACAATTAAATCTTTTTTTATTTTTGAAGAAACAGCGCAAAGCGGTATGTGAGTTGTAAGAAGAGATATTTTAACTCTGTCCGTGATAAAAGACATTATCGGACTGGATACTCCGCACCGGGAAGCTATATATTCCGTATGCCCCGTGAAGCCTTCACTAACATCCGCAATGGCCTTCTTTTCAACCGGAGCTGTTACAAGTGCCGCCAAACGGGTGTTTGAAATTTTTTTAAGAGCAATATCTATACAGGCCAGGGCGGCGGCGCCGGGATTTAACAACGGTTCAATACCTGTTATTTCAACGCGGGACGCGTCAAAAGACTGCCGCCGCGCCGCTTCTTTAAGAACTTCCCTGTTTCCTATTACATTTATAACTGCTTTTTTGAGCTTAATTTCCTTAAGAGAACGAAATATAATATCAGGACCTATTCCCCGGGGGTCCCCCATGGTAAGAAAAACGATCGGTTTCATTAATCGTTTTTATTCCTGAAAGGCAGTGGCCTCTTTAAGCCGGTCGATATTTTTGTGCAGGTCCTCTGGCCTTTTAACCGGAAGGAATCTGTCTTTGCGGCTTACTTTAATAAATCCGCTGTCAAGAAGTTTTGTAAGATCTCCGCATATATGTTCAAACTGCACTACAGTTTCATCGTTAATTTTTTTCTTTACAAGGTACCACGGCAATTCAACTTTCTTTTTAAGGCTTTCGGCATTTATCCAGTATGAATTGCAGTTAAAAACCGGTACGCGCGATTGATCAAAATCTTCCGGAAAACTAAGCGCTTCCACAAGCTGAAGCCTGCCGTTTACTATAAGAGGGGCGCCACCCTCATCATCGGGATCCTTGTGCGCGACTTCTGCGCTAAGTTCTTTTTTACTTGCAATATGCATCCCAAGTATTGCAGGTTCCACCTTGGCTCCAAGATTATCAACATTAGAAAGAAAAATGTATTTTCCGCCTTCTGAAATGAATTCATCAAGGCAGCCGCTTTTGCTGAAAGCATAAGGAAAATCTCCGTGTCCGGGACCGTAGAAAGATTCTTTACTTTCTGCATTTTTATAGAAATCACCCGACGGCGTCAGCCGGGGTGCTATGAATTGGTTTAAAAACCTTATTTTTTCTTTTAAATCGAAATAATTATTTTCCTCAAAGTGTTGAAGGGTCTTAGTGTCTGTTGAAAAGGAATTCATAATATAAATTTTTATGTTTTCGGAAACGGCGGCGGCGCCCGTTACTTTCAGCTGAAGGAAGCTTTTGGAATTAAAAACTTCGACAATTCCTTTAACTACGCCCCCAAACCTTGTAGCCATTCCTCCGTTCAGTACGGCAGCAGCCAGCTGCCCTTTTTCAATGGCCTGCCTTCCTATTGAATACAGTTCTCTGTACCGGCTGGAATTTTTATCCGGAAGAGGGGGAAATGTTTCATCGGCAGGGATAGTTATGTCCCCTTTTACTATATTGTCTTTTTCTTTAAATTCCCCTTTTTTAAAAAGACGGATGAGTTTTCCAATTTCCTTTTCGGGATAGAAGTATTCTTTCAGAAGCGGATGCTTCGGTTTCATATCAGAGGGTAATTTCTATATTTGCTTCTTCCCTGAGTCTCTGTAAAAAACCGCTGTATTCATCCTCCATGCGCATCTGGTAGAGATACTGCATAAGAGTGTCTTTCATTTCGTCAAAAGCCCTTCTTTCAGCGGCACGGCGGCCGAGCACTTTTATGATGTGGTATCCGAATCTGGTATTGACAGGTTTACTTATCTGACCTATTTCCAGGGAAAAAGCGGCATCAGCGAAATCCTCAACCATTTCCTCTCTGGCGAAATAACCAAGGTCTCCGCCGTAAGGAGCGGTAGGGCCTTCTGAAAAGTTTCTTGCCAATTCGCTGAATTCATCCGGATTCGCTGCAGCTTTTTCATAAATTTCGTTTATCATACGGAGGGCCTCATCTTCTGTTTTATCTTCTGTTGTAATAAGTATATGCCTGGCTCTTATTCTTTCGGGTTCTACCATACGGTCGCGGTTTTCTTCGTAATATTTAAGAGCATCCTCCTGGCTGGGCGGAGAAATTCTGGATTGGACTTCTCTTTCTATAAGTCTAATAACCCTTATCTGGTCCGCAACGTCACCGCGGAAAGTCTCTTCGGTAAAACCCTGCCTGTCCATTTCATCAAGAAACTCCTTTTCGGAGCGGAACTGGCTCCTGATTTCCTGAATGCCCCTTTCAATATCTGCTTCTGTTACCTGCAAGTCCATTTCGCGGGCTTTTCTGGCCAGGAGAATTTCATCAATCATCCGGTCAAGTACTTCCCTTTCAATATCTTCTATCCCCGCTTCCATGTTTTCTTCAAAAAACAAGTCGGAGTACTCGCTAATAAAAGGCTCCAAACGTTCCCTCAGCTCGGAAAGCATTATAACCTCACCGTTAACCCTGGCAACAGTTCTGTCCAGAGCTCTCCTCTGTGCGTCAACGGGCAATAATACGGCAACTATGAGAAACCCACTAAAAAATGCTGCTTTTTTATATATTTTTTTAAAATTCATAATCTATATCCAATATAATACTGTCAAGTATATCATAATTTACTCTTACATTAAGGTCTCTTTCGTAGCTGTCAAGAAGTTCGTTAAATTTTTGTCTCTGCAGGGTATCTCTTATTTCTTCCCGGGCTTCTTCGAAAGTTCTTCGCCTTCCTTCCCTGCGGCCGGTCAACTTGAGTATATGATATCCAAACGGGCTCTTTACAATATCGCTTGTTTCTCCTACACGCTGAAGACTAAAAGCCGCATCTTCTATCTGAGGCGCCAGTTCGCTCAGTTCTCCCCGGCTCACATAGCCCAAGTCTCCTCCGTTAACTGCTGTAATGGTATCAATGGAATATTCCCGGGCCAGGCGTTCAAAGTTTTGCCCGCGGCGGATATTTTCAAGAACCTGGCTGGCAGTTTCTTCTTTCTCTAAAAGTATATGATTGAGTTTAAGCTGGCGGGGGCTTTCAAAATCATCCCTTTTCCTTTCGTAAAAATCTCTTATTTCCTGATCCGAAATATTTATTTTTTCATTCATCAGGTACCTTACCGCTTCGTTTAAAAGAACGGCCCGGCGGGCCTCCTCAACCTTGCGTATGACATCGGGCCTGGAACGAATATTGAAATGACGGCTTTTTTCAAGCAGGGCTTCTTCTCTTATCATTCCGGAAAGATACTGTCGTTTTCCCCCTTCGGAGGCTATAAAACCTACATAGTAGCGCGGGAGATCATCCACTCTTCTTTTAAAATCACTAACAGTTATTCTGCGCCTTCCCACATAAGCTACAACTTCCTCACGACGGGAGCAGCCGTAAAAAACGACAAAGGATAACGTTAAAACCGCCAAAGCCGTAAGAATAATATTTTTATTATGTTTAATAACTCTCATAAATTTCTAACAAACTCTTCCGGGAATTATGATAACATAAAACATGTGTATATTCAAGAAACACGGTAATTCTCACGCACCGAATTTCTTCAGCCTGCCGGCATGAGCAAGCATAAGCTGCATAGCGTCTTTGGCCATAAATGTTCCCAGGGATCCGGAAGCGCATTCTTTTTCACTGAACCCTTCTTCCCCTGTAAACCTGCAGAACCTGCTTTTAATTAAAAACGGGCAGGGGTGCCATGAGTGGGATTTCATAGCAGCCGGAGTACTGTGATCGGCTGTTATGCACAAAACTTCAGGGTTTAATTCCGTTATTTTTTCAAGGCAGGAATCAAATTCTTCTATAACAGCTATTTTTTCTTCAAGTTTGCCGTCTTCACCGTATGAGTCGGTTTTTTTAACATGAATATAGAAAAAATCATATTCCTTATATGATTTTTCAAGTTCTTTCACTTCATCTTCAATGCTTACAAGTCCTTCTTTAATATCCATCCCCACGAGGCGGGAAAGGCCTTTATACATTGGATACGTAGCAATAGCACAGGATTTGAGGCCGTACAAATCACCGAATTTTTCAATCTCGGGCGGATTGGCCATTCCGCGAAGAAGACAGGTATTTGCAGGATATTCATCAGCAATTACCCGGTTTACTTCCTTTATGAATTCGTTTGCAACGGCTGCCGCCCTCTCCGATTTTTTATCTGCAGCCTGTACTAATTTTTCTTTTTTTCCGGCTTCCTGGGGATCGGCATCATACAGGTTACCGAATAGTTCTTTCCCTTTGAAAACAACTACGAACCTGTGCTCCTTTCCGGGATAAACATTTACTTCAACATCCTTAATCTTTTTAATATTTTTTCCCAGAATTGCACAAAGCCTTTCGTTTTCCTCCGTAGGAATTCTTCCTGCCCTGCGGTCTGTAATTATTCCATCCGGAGTGCGGGTAGCAAAATTAGCCCTTGCTGCCAGATTTTCTTTTTCAAGGGTCAATCCTATTCCAAGGGCTTCAAGCACTCCCCTGCCTACTTCATGCTGAACGGGATCATATCCGAAAAGAGATATATGGGCCGGACCGCTGCCGGGCGTTATCCCTATATCAACCGGTATTGTCAGCCCAAGTTCCGAAACTGCAGCCAGGCGGTCCAGGGCGGGAGTACGTGCTTGTTCAAGTGCCGTTTTACCGTCATTTCCCGATATGTCTCCCACACCGTCCATAACCACGAGTACTATTTTTGACTCATTCTGCTGAATAAGATTTTTAATCTTTTCACCAATCATATGACGTTCCTTTCAGTTTTTCTACATATTTTCTGGCGTTTTCTGCGGCCGCGGCTCCCTCGCCGCACGCCGAAACGACCTGTCTGAAAGCTCCGTAACGGCAGTCTCCGGCCGCAAAAACACCTTCCTGTGAGCTTTTGAAATCCGTATCGGTTATTATAAATCCTTTTTCAGTTTTTACAAAATTTTCTATCCAACCTGCAGCGGGGCTGTAACCTATAAAAATAAAAACCCCCTCCACATCTATTTTTTTACCGCTTTTAAGTATTAAGCCTTCAGTACGTTCTTTTCCCTGTATCTGCTTTACTTCTTCATTAAGGAAAAGTCTGATTTTTTTATTTTTTTCAGCTTTTTCGGTGATACTCCTGACAGCCCGCAAACTGCCGCGACGGTGTATAAGGTAAATTTTTGAAGCAAAACGAGTAAGGTAAAGCGCCTCTTCGCAGGCAGTATTGCCTCCCCCTATGACCGCGACATCCTTATCCCGAAAAAGCGGACCGTCACAAACAGCGCAATAAGATACTCCTTTTCCTGTAAGCTGCGATTCGCCGGGAATATCAAGTTTTTTCATCCGGACGCCGCTGCATACTATCACCGCCGGCGCCCGGTATTTTTTGGAAGACGCAGTTTTAAGAGTCAGGACTTCTTTATCTTTCTTAATATCCGTTATTTCATCCTTTATTATTTCGGCTCCGAAATTCTTTGCCTGTTTTTCCATATTCTGCGCAAGATTAAAACTTTCAATTCCTTCAGCATAGCCAGGATAGTTTTCTATTTTCTCGCTCATCCACAGCTGTCCTCCGGTCATTGCTTTTTCAAGGACAAGAGTATTCATTCCTGCTCTTGAAGCGTACATCGCCGCTGTAAGCCCGGCGGGGCCGCCACCCGCTATTATTATATCTTTTTCTTTACTCATCTGAATTAAGCACCTCTATCATATCATCGTGAATCCTGCCGTTTGAAGCAAGTATTTCGCCTCCGTAAAGATTAAACTTTCTGCCCTTAAAACCACTTATTTCCCCTCCGGCTTCACTTACGATAAGGCTGCCGGCAGCCATATCCCAGGGGGACAGTTTCAACTCCCAGAAACCGTCAAATACTCCCGATGCTACAAGACATAAATCGATGGCTGCAGCGCCCGGCCGGCGAACTGCCCTGGATTTTAGCAGGAATCGCTTGAAGTAGTCAATATTGTCACCCGATTCTCTTATATCATAAGGGAATCCGGTTGCCAGCATTGATTCATTCAGGGTTGAGGCACTGCTCACCTCTATTTTTTTCCCGTTCAGATATGAACCCCCTGACTTTACCGCGCTGTAAGTTTCCCGCAGATACGGAGCGTTTACTACGCCTGCTATTACTCCCTCATCCTTTTTATGCAAAGCTATGGACACAGCAAAAAAACCAAATCCGTGTGCATAGTTTGTAGTCCCGTCAAGAGGGTCTACAATCCAGGTGAACGGAGATTCTTTTTTCTTATGAGTATCCTCTTCGGCCAGTATAGTATGAGAGGGAAATTTTTTTTCAAGTTCAGAAACAATAAATTCTTCGCTACGGTGGTCCATTTCAGTTACAAGGTCTATGGCGCCTTTGTAATCTATTTTATGACCGGAGCGAAAACTATCCAGTAAAATACCGGCAGCTCCCGAAGAAACCCGGCAGGCTACCTCAAGGAATATCTTATAGTTATTGTTCCCCACTGCAACTCCTCTGAATCCTCCGGCTCGAAAAGCCATTTTTTCATAGCTTCAATGGCCCTGGAATCCATTTCCGGATAACCGGAAGTACTTTCAAGTTCCACTCTCTCAATTATTCCCTGGGGCGATACCCAAAACCTTAACTTAAGTGAACCTTCTATACCCTGTTCCTGCGCCCACTGTGGATATTCGGGATATACCCTTCTTATAACTTCCCGGCGGGCAACCGGACCCGTAAGAGTGAAATGCTCATCTTCACCTTCTTCCGGCACAGGCCCTACCCTGTCCCTGCGGCCCGGGAGTCTTCTGGGTTCCGGGTCTCTTTCCCTGGCAGGGTCAACCCTGGGAAAAACATCTTCTCTTACTTCCGGCCGGGCCTGAGTTACGGGAATGTCACTGAAATAGTCCTCGATTTCTACGGGCATATCTATTCTGTCGGCGTCGGGCATCCTGGCCGAAGGTTCGGGAAGGTCTCTCTCTCCCGGAACCCAGTCGGGAATTCTTTCCCTTATATCAGGGAATCTCACCAGCGAAACTTCAACCCAGTCCCGGTCATGAACGGAAGCTTTATAACCCGGCATAAAAATAAGGGCAAGCAGATGAACTGCTATAGATATAAAAAGACTTTTTTTAAAAGTCATTGAGTCTTCCTTCCCGCTCGACAGTTAACGCAGCGGCTCAGTGGCAATTGCCATTTCCGGAACTCCTGCCTGGCGCGCCGTATCAAGAGCACGCACAACCATACCGTGAGGAACATTTTCATCCGCACGTATAATAAGAATTGCTCTTATATCATCCGAAAAGGCCCGGCGCAGCGAGTCCTCAAGAGTATTAAAACTTACAGGTTCAGTACCCAGAAGGAGAGTTCTCTCTCTCGTTATCGTTAGAACATTCTCGTGTCTGGCAATATCTTCGGCCGTAGCTGCCCTGGGAAGTTTTATGTCAATTCCCGGCTCAAGTACGAAAGCCGAAGTAAGCATAAAGAAAATAAGAAGAAGGAAAACAACGTCAGCCATCGGAGCCATTATACCGAAAAGACTCTGCGTATCAGATTTTTCTCTGAATTTTTCAAACATGTCTTTTATTTTTCTCCTTTTCCATTTCTTCTATCAGGTTGTAGGAAGCTTTTTCCACCTCAAGAATTATCCTGTCGGCGCGGTGCGAAAAATAGTAGTAGAATATAAGAGAGGGTATTGCGATGATAAGACCGGTTGCCGTAGTGGTCAACGCTTCTGCTATCCCGCCCGCTACTATTCCCGGAGAAGTGGTCCCGGCAGCAGCGATAGAGCGGAAAGCTCTTATCATGCCGAAAACCGTACCGGTAAAGCCTATCAGGGTGGATACTCCTGCTATCGTATTAAGAACCGGAAGATATTTTTTTAAACGGGGAACTTCTATAAGGGCTTCCCTTTCAAAAGATTCTTCAATAACCGTCAGGTCCGCCCCGAATTTTTCCAGGCCTGCTTTGAGAATTGCCGCTATAGGCCCGCTTATCTGATCACAAAAAGCCGAGGCAGCGTCCGCCCCGTTTGAGCGAAGCTGATCTTTAACCCCCGTAATCAATTCTTCTTCATTCACTTCGGCTTTTTTAAAATAACTAAACCTGTCTATTACTATTGCCAGGGTCAGTATTGAAGCCAGCAGAAGCGGATACATCATTA
>PWMP01000052.1 GCA_003558145.1 Elusimicrobiota bacterium | reverse complement strand
CAGCTCCCGGAGATGAGGCCTCCTTAATCCTGCGACTGCCCCTGTGCCTTTTTATAATATGCAAAGCATAAACAAAAAAGCCCGCAATGAGAAGGATTCCTTCGGGCCTGCTTATACGCATATCTATAGTACAAAAATAAAGAAACAGCGCAGCTGCTATAAGGTACTTTAAATCATACTTCATAATTTCCTTCTCGACTGCAAGAGGATAAATTAAAGCTCCCAGTCCCAGGGCAAGACCTGTATTTGCGATATTGGAACCGGCCGCATTTCCCAGTGATACGGCGCCGGCTCCCGTAAAGGAGGCAATCCAAGATACGGTAATCTCCGGAAGAGATGTTGCTATAGCTCCAAAAGTAAGGCCTACTATAAGGGGCGATATGCCGGCCAGAGAGGAAATTCTTCTGCCCCCCCGGATTACACCCTCAGCACCGAGCCACAGAAGGACAAGGCCCGCAATAAGTACCGCGCCCGGATAACTCATTTTAAAAGGTCTGCAACAATACGCGCGGCAGCAGGCGAAGCGGTGAGTCCCGGCGAATCTATGCCTATAAGGTTTATAAAACCTTTAAGGCCCTTCTCGCTTTCCTCTTTTATTATAAAATCCTTAAATTCTCCTTCGCTCTTCAGCGATGCCCGGATTCCGGCAGTATCAGGATAAAGCTCATTGGGACTTACATCCGGGAAAAAATCTTTAACAGAGGCGGCGAATTCTTCTTTTTTACTTTCATTTACGGAATAATCTGTCTCCCGTCCGTTAATTTTTTGTGTGTCAGGTCCCAGGCGAATCCCTCCGGCAAGGTCCGGAGTGAGGTGTATGCCCAGCGTGGCGGAATGCTTTTTTACCACCGGGTAGATAAGATGCTGTATGCGGTATTTTTCCGGATCAGACAGGCGGAAATAACTCCCTTTGGAATACTGCAGACTGTAACCCGCCTCTTCAGTATCAATACCAGCCATTGCCGCAACCGAATCGCTGTTTAGCCCTGCACAGTTTATTACTTTAGCAGATATGTATTCAAAAATATCTCCTTCAGCGCTTTTCACTTCAATTCTGTAGCCCCGGGGCGGCTCGGGCTGTATTCCTGTAACGCAGCTGCCGTAAATGATTTCCGCTCCGCCCTCGCGGGCTCTGGAAAGGAAATACTGCATAAGAGAGTGGCTGTCAACTATGCCGGAACGGGGGGAAAATATAGCTTCAGCGCAGTTAATCAGAGGCTCGACGGCTTTTACTTTTGCCGGAGTAACAAGCTCAATGCCGGGTACGCTGTTTCTAAAGGCGTTTACATACAGCGAATGGAGTTCTTCAGTATCTGATTTTTTCGGAGCAACTATGAACTTGCCGCACTGATCAAAATCTATGTCGTTGCTGCGGCAGAGGGAATAAATCATATCCCTTCCTTCGGAACATAACGTATGTTTCAACGAACCGGCAGGATAGTAAATAGATGCATGGATTACTTCACTGTTGCGTGACGAAGCCTCCATACCGAAAGAAAGATTTTTCTCCAGTAAAAAAACAGAAGAAGAAACGGAGACGGCTTCGCCGGCTACGGCAAGGCCCATTATACCCGCTCCTATTACCGTTATATCAACCTTATCCATGATTGTTAATATTAGCGGTGTGTGTTTATTTTGTCAACTTGTTTTTTTTGGCGGATATAAGATCCTGACAGTGATATTAAAAACGTAAAACGTAGGGTCTGACCCCCACTGATTAGTGTTGACTTTAACGTTAGTATTTGGTAAAAATCAGGTTAGAAAAATGTTTGGAAGAAAAAAAGAAAAAAAGGTAAGGGAAGCTATCAAACAGCATCTTCATGTTGTTTCGGAAACAGTATACACGATGCATGAGTCTGTACGGCATTATGTCTCCGGAGATATAAAGCAGGCATCCGAACTGGCATTCCAGACTCACCAGAACGAAAGCAGGGCAGACGGCCTTAGGCGTTCAATAATAGCCGATCTGTATACGGGCGCCTTTTTTCCTACCGTAAGAGAAGACATAATCAACTTTATCGCCAAGCAGGATAATATCGCTGACCGGGCGGAATCGTGCTGCGATTTTATAGTAGCCCAGAAACCCCATGTACCCGAAGAGTTTGCCGATGACCTGGTAAAACTCTCACAGGGAAACATTGAGACAATAAAACCGCTGGTGGAAGCTGTCGATAATTATTTTGACGACCATAAAAAAATAAGGGAAAACATCAAGCAGGTTAACACGCACGAAGAAGAACTAGATACCCTTGAGTGGCATCTGACAGAAAAGGTTTTTCAGTCAAAAGATCTTTCTCTCGCCCAGAAAATTCACCTGCGGGAGCTCATATTCCATGTGGTGCATATTTCGGATGTAACAGAAGACGCAGCCGACATGCTGGATTCGGCCGTAATAAAGAAAAGCATATAAATCCGGTTATGGATTCCAGTACCGCCCTGAAGCGGCTTTATACCGAGGAGCCGTACCACTCTTTTTTAAGGCCCGCAGCCTCAGTTATTGTCCGCTTTCTAAAGAACACCCCTGTCACCGCAAACCAGGTAACACTTATCTCCGCCGCTTCCGGAATAGGCGCAGGTATATTCACGGCCGCAAAACGGCCGGTCGCCGGGGGATTGCTTTTGCTTTTGGCTATGATACTGGACTGTTCAGACGGACAGCTGGCCCGGCTTAAGGGACAGGAAAGCCGCCTCGGCCGGATACTGGACGGAGCGGCTGATTATACAACGGCTATCGCCGTACATATCGGAATTGCCGTTTACTTATTCGAATACATTTACGGCGCCTGGATCTGGACCGCCGCCGCCGCGCTTTCAATGGCCCTTCACTGTGTATTATTTGATTACAGAAAACAGATGTTCCTTGCCAGGACCGTAAGGCAAACAGGTGGTTTTGATTCGGTTCAGAGAATATCCAACTCCCTGAAACAGAGCGATTCGTACACAGAAAAAGTTTTCCTTAGAATTTATAAGATTTACCTGATGCTACAGAGCGGCCTTTCTGCCGGAAACGAGGAGCAACTCTACCTGGAAGACAAAAAAAGGCGGGCAGAGTTTCTATTCAAGGCAGGGCCTTATATGAGAACAGCCAGGCTTTTGGGTCCGGCCGGGCATAATTTTTTTATAGCTTTATCTCTGATTTTTACCTTCTTTATGACAGAAGCCCCGTTTTTTTATGCCCTTTTAATAATATTTCCCTTTAATCTTCTTTTTTTAGCCGTACTTGTACGCGGACGGTCATTTAAATACTGGTAAATTCTTTTTTGTTCCAGTCGTAATTATAAACCCGGCCCTCTCCTATGTCATAATACCAGCCGTATACATTGAGTTTTCCGGAAGCGCGGCGGTCACGGACAAAAGGATAGGTCATCAGATGTTCAAT
>PWMP01000210.1 GCA_003558145.1 Elusimicrobiota bacterium | reverse complement strand
TTCAGCAAGTATGTCTTCACCCGTATCCCTGCCTTTTATTATATCAGGGTAGGATTCTTTTGCCGTATTCCATAAATCATGACGTATTTTTCTCAGGGCATGAGTTGTTTCGGAGTCTCTTAAATAAAAACGCGCCCAGTCTTCTGCAACACGAAGCCCTTCAGCAACCCGGTTTATATTCGCATCAAGAATCGCTTTTTTTTTCAGCTGCTGTTCTGACAAAGGCTCTTTATCCTGTCTATTATACCGGTAGTTGAAAAACCCTTTTTCATCTCCACTCTTTTAGTGGCCCCGGCAACGCCTTCTCCTACAATATCTCCGCTGCCGTATTCGCTTCCTTTAACCAGAACGTCGGGTTTTATTTCTTTAATAAGGTTAAGCGGAGTTTCTTCGTTAAAAACCACCACAAAATCAACATACCTAACAGCTGATACAACCGTCGCTCTTGATTTTTCTTCCATAAAAGGACGGAAAGGCCCTTTTATTTTTTTAACGGATTCATCACTGTTCAATCCCACTATAAGGATGTCACCAAAAGAGGAAGCTTCTTTTAAAAGGTGTATGTGGCCCGGATGAAGTATATCAAAACAGCCGTTTGTAAATACTGTTTTTTTTGTTTGTCTTACGGTTTTAATTGCCTTAAGAAACCCGTCGGTTTCCCAATAGACACTTTTCATTTATCTCCGAAAAGTTCCTTTTCTACAATCTCGCAGATAATATGGGCAGCGATTATATGGCATTCCTGCACATGGGAAGTCAGATTAGAAGGAGCACATATAAGAACATCGCATATGCCCTTCATTTTGCCTCCTTCCTGTGAAGTGAATCCTATTACGGGGATTTTCCGGCTACGGGCTGATTGTATAGCTTTTATTACATTTTCGGAATTTCCTGATGTGGAAATTGCAACAGCAACATCGCTGTTTTGAGCACAGGCCTCCACCTGGCGCGAAAAAATATCTCTAAAACCAAAATCATTGCCTATTGCTGTCAGAAGAGATGTATTGGTAGTCAGCGCCTGCGCCGGAACCGCAGACCTTACACGCCTGAATTTAGACACCAGCTCTGTTGCGATATGCTGGGCGTCCGCTGCGCTTCCGCCGTTTCCGAAGATGAGAGTTTTACCTCCGCTTTTATAAGATTTTATTATTAGTTCGGCAGCTTTTTTAATGTCATCAGCGATTTCCGACATTGAAGAAACAGCGGATGCGGTGATTTTAAGATAGCTGTTTATTAAATCTCTCATCAGAGTCCTATTTCATCTTCAATAAAGTGAGTGTTATATTTGCCCTTTAAAAATATAGGATTGTCCATCACCAGCCGGTGAAAGTCTATGGTGGTTTTTATCCCGCCTATCTCAAATTCGTCAAGAGCCCTTTTCATCCTTGATATTGATTCTTTTCGTGTATTACCGTGAGAAATAATTTTTGCAATCATGGAATCATAGTACGCCGGAATTTCATAGCCGGAATGAATTGCAGTATCATTTCTTATGCCCGGGCCGCCGGGAAGATTGAATATCGTAACTATGCCGGGGCTGGGGCGAAAATCCTTTTTGTAGTCTTCCGCGTTTATGCGGCATTCTATTGCATGTCCACGGGGCTCAAAAGATTTTTTCGGAGTCAGAGGATGACCCGCGGCCAGGCATATTTGTTCCTTTACCAGGTCAAGTCCAGTTACTTCTTCGGTTACCGGATGTTCCACCTGTATCCTGGTATTCATTTCCATAAAATAAAACTTGTCATTTTCGTCAAGCAGAAATTCCACCGTGCCTACCGTAGCGTAGTCTATTGCTTTGGCTGCGCGTATCGCCGCCTTTCCCATACGCCTTCTGAGTTTGCTGTCCACGGAAGGAGAAGGAGACTCTTCTATAAGTTTCTGGTGCTTACGCTGAATTGAACACTCCCTCTCGGGAAGATATTGTACGTTTCCTCTTTTATCGGCAATAATCTGAAACTCTATATGGCGAGGTGATTTTATATATTTTTCTATATATAAGCCGCTATTTCCGAATGAAGCCTTCGCTTCATTCTGGGCAGAAGTGAAAAGGTTGCGCAGTTCATCCTCGTTCTCTACTATCCTCATACCTTTGCCGCCGCCGCCGGATGTTGCCTTAAGTATGACCGGATAACCAATTTTTTTAGCTGTCTTGGCAGCACGTTCCACCTTATTGATGATCCCCTTGCTGCCCGGAACTATGGGAACACCCTCCCTGTCCATTATTTCTCTGGCTCGGGCCTTGTCTCCCATTGAAAGGATAGCCTCTTTGGAGGGGCCTATGAAAGTTATATTGCAGGTTTCGCATATTTCGGCAAAATGAGAGTTTTCAGCAAGAAATCCGTATCCCGGGTGAATAGCATCCGCTCCGCTTATTTCAGCTGCGCTTATTATATTAGCCATATTCAGATAGCTTTCGGACGCAGGATCCGCACCCACACATATACTTTCGTCAGCGTGTCGGGTAGAAAAAGAATCCTGGTCAACCTGGGAATGTATTACAACTGTATTTATACTCAATTCGCGGCAGGCGCGTATTATTCTTAAGGCTATTTCGCCTCTGTTAGCTATAAGAATTTTCTTAAACAACTTCTATCTCAAACAGTTTCTGCCCGTACTCCACTGCGTCCGAATGCTTCACAAACTTTTCAATTATTTTACCGTTGCAGGGTGAAAGTACTTCTTTCATAATCTTCATAGATTCTATCAGTCCAAGTTTCTGGCCCTTTTTAACCGTTTCACTTTTTTTAACGAAGGACTTTCGGGAAGGCGGCATGAAATCCCTGAAGTGCCCTACAGAATGTGAAAAGACCTCTTCAATCTTTCGCTGTTTGTCGGGTTTTTTGTCAGTATTTTTTCTTTTTGCCGCATCAGCAATATCCTGACCTTCAACATCAATCCGTTTTACGGTTACCTTAAACCCGTTTTTTTTGTGGGAAATTTTTTCTATGTCAGTGTTTTTTATAACAGCTGAAAGCTCTTTTATTCTTTCAGAAATATTTTTAATATCCATTATTATGCTCCCGCCCTGGATTTATACTCGCCCGTACGGGTATCTATTATAACAGTTTCCCCTTGTTCTACAAAAAGCGGAACGTTTACAGTGTGACCCGTCTCTGTCTGCGCCGGCTTAGTTGCCCCAGAAACAGTGTTTCCCCGGACCCCCGGCTGCGCTTTGACTATTTTCATTTCTATGCGGGGCGGCAGTTCTATATCCAGAGCTTTTCCATCATAAACCAGAAGCTCCGCTTCCTGACCCTCAATAAGAAAATTTTTAGAATCACCCACAATTCCGCTGTCAAGGCGAAGCTGTGAATAATCTTCTAAAGACATAAAAATATAAAAACCGTCTTCCTGG
>PWMP01000067.1 GCA_003558145.1 Elusimicrobiota bacterium | reverse complement strand
CGCAAAAAGTATTTCCGGTGTGATATAGATTTATCCGGGCTTACCCGGATTTCACCGGAAATTCTTTTTGCGGGGCTGATTGTTTTCAGTTTTTCGGAAATTTTTCTGATTCTCCCTGGTTTATCTCTTTTCGGCAAGGCCGGCCTTCAGTTATAAATTTTTCAAGTTTTTCCCTGTTGCGCTTTCCTACTATCTTTTTGAAATCTTCCAGTGAATTTGAAAACTCATTTACAGCCTTTAAAACCTGTTTTCTGTTTTGAAGGTATATCTGTGACCATAACTGAGGTGAAGCTCCGGCTATTCTGGTAAGGTCTCTGAAACTCGGGCCTGCCGCCCTTTCTGCGCTATCAGGATTATCCAGCGAATTTGCGCAAACTTTTGAAAGAATGGTTGAAACTACGTGGGGCAGATGGCTTACAAAACCTACGGTCAGGTCATGCTGCCCGGGGGTCATTTGTATAACGTTCGCCTCCAGTTCTTTCCAGAATTGTGCAGCTCTCTCAACTGCGGAATTTGAGTTATTTTCGTGAGGAGTTATTATACAGGGAGCCCCGCGGAAAAGCCCCTCCTGTGCGTTTATCACGCCGGACTTCTCGGAACCTGTCATTGGATGAGCGCCTACAAACTCTTTTTCAGCGCCTATAAGGCCGGCATCTGAGGCGGCGTTTACTATGTTTTCCTTTACACTGCCGACATCCATCAGAAGAGTATCTTCTTTTACAAAAGGACCGATTTCCTTTATCTGTTTGGCAATCATTTCAACGGGGGTGCATAGTAAAACTATGTCAGACCCTTTTAATGTTTCCATTATTGAGGTGCCGACAGTGCTGCATGCACCTTTTTCAATAGCTTTTTCAAGGCGTTCCCGATTGCGGCCCCATCCTGCAACTTCTCCGGCCAGGCCCTTTTTTAACAGGTCTATGCCGACCGAACCGCCTATGAGCCCTACGCCTATGATTGATACTTTTTTGTATTTCACAAAGTTCTTCCCAACACGGCAGCTATCTGCGATGCTTTTTTTATTATGCTTTCAAACTGCTGCGGATTGACTGTTTGGGCCCCGTCCGAGGCAGCGTGCTGAGGGTCAGTATGTACTTCTATAAGAAGCCCGTCCGCGCCGGCAGCTACGGAGGCCAGAGTAAGCGGTTCCACTAATTCTCTTTTTCCTGCAGGATGAGACGGATCCACAACAACAGGAAGGTTTGACATCTTCTTGATCACGGGCACTGCCGATATGTCAAGGGTAAACCTGGTATGATCAGAGAAAGTCCTGATTCCCCGTTCACAGAGTATTATATTGGTATTTCCTTCTGAAGCTATATATTCGGCGCTCATAAGAAGTTCGGTTATAGTATTTGAAAAACCTCTCTTAAGAAGAACCGGCTTGGAAGATTTTCCGCAGGCTTTCAGAAGTTCGAAATTCTGCATATTCCTGGCGCCTATCTGTATTACGTCAGCATATTTTTCCACGGGCTCTATCTGGCTTATGTCCATAGCTTCGGTAATAATTTTCAGCCCTGTCTCACGGCTGACTTGCTGGAGTATTTTAAGTCCTTCTTCTCTCATTCCCTGGAAAGAGTAAGGTGAAGTCCTTGGCTTATATGCTCCTCCCCTCAAGAAGGCTGCGCCGGCTTTTTTTATGCTGCGGGCTATTTCCAGCGTTGATTCGTAATTCTCAACAGAACACGGGCCCCCGGCAACCTGAATTTTATTTTCACCTATTTTTATTCCTTTTACATCAACCACTGTCTTTTCTTTCCAGTGTTTTGAAACCAGTTTGTAAGGTTCGGATATTACCGTTATAAAGTCAACGGCGGAGTAAGCGTCAAATATATCCTTATGGACGCTTGCTTGTTCCCCCTTTACAAGGATGATCACTTTTTCTTCACCCTTTGAGATTTCAGGAACGCAGCCCAGCTGCTTTATCCTGTCCTCTATTTCTTTTATCTGCTGCTCTGTAGCATTGTTTTTTAACGTTAGTATCACTGTACCTGTTCTCCTTTCTTAATCATCTGCTCGCCTTTATCCTCTTGAAGAGAAATATTCTCTTATAGATTTTATGAGGCGCACATTGTGCGGCCTCTTTCCTACCGTAAATCTTAAATATCCGGGGTAATAATATCCGGCCAGAGGCCTGACAATAACTCCTGTTTTTTCCAGACTGGCGCACATATCGTCTGCATATTCTTCACCTACTTTTGCAAGTATAAAGTTTGCAGCGGACGGTACGGTTTCAAAGCCGAGCTTTTTAAATTCACCGTACAGAAATTCTTTTTCTTTTTTAGTTTCGGTTACTGTTTTACTTATAAATCCGGTATCGGTCAGGGCTGCAACAGCCGCTACCTGGGCAAGCCGGTTTGTATTAAAAGGTGGTTTTGTCCTGGCCAGTGCCGAAATAACTTCAGGTGAAGAAATTCCGAATCCTATTCTCAATCCCGCAAGGCCGTAAGCCTTTGAAAAAGTTCTCAGAACCATCACAGGAGCGCCGGAGTTTAAATAGCTGAGAGCGCTCTCGTACCCCGCTTCACCTTCAGCATATTCATAGTAAGCTTCATCTATTATAATAAGAGCATCTGTTCCGGATCCTTTAAGATGGTCTATTATGGTTTCTATTTCCTCACCCGTTATATATGTCCCGGGAGGGTTGGAAGGATTATCTATAAATATGAGCTTTGTGGAAGAATCTATTTCTGCGCATAAATCTCCGACGGATATCCTGTGCTCTTTTCTGGGGGACTCGGAATAGCTGCACCCCATAAGCATTGCCGCCATCTTGTAGCGGACAAACGAGCCGGCTGACGTAATAAGCCTGTCACCAGGGTCCAGGAAAGCCTTTGCTGCCAGTTCTATTATTTCATCAGTGCCGTTACCGGTTATTATATTCTCCGGCTTTACCGAATGTTTTTCGGCCAGGGCGTCTACCAGGGTTTTTGCTCCTGGATCAGGGTATATATTAATATTTTCAAGTTCTCTCTCTATTGCCAGGCGCGCTGCCTCTGATGTTCCCCAAAGGTTTTCATTTGAAGCAAGTTTTACCGCGTCATTGAGATTATATTTTTTCTTAATCTCATCTATACCCTTGCCCGCTGTGTAGGGGCTGAGTTTATCAATACCTTTTCTAAGGGTCGGCAGCTTCATACTTCTTTTTTCGGTATTTCTCCGGGCAGGCTTCTTGCTGCAGGATAGGACCCCAGTACCTTTAGGAAAACGCTGTCTTTTTCAAGGGTATTAATAGCTTTTTTAACGTTTTCCTCCTCTATATGGCCCTGCATATCTATAAAGAATAAATATTCCCAGGCTTTTATTTTTGAAGGCCTTGATTCAATTTTTGTAAGG
>PWMP01000036.1 GCA_003558145.1 Elusimicrobiota bacterium | reverse complement strand
GGTGGGTAAAACCCACCTCGCCACCGCCATCGCCTTGAACGCCTGTCGCAAAGGCCACAAGGTCCTTTACAGCAACACCGTTGAAGCGATCAACGACCTGCTGGCCGCCCAAAAGCAAGGCCGTTTGAAAGAGGCGATCAAAAAATACGCCACTCCCCACCTGCTCGTACTCGATGAACTCGGCTACCTGCCCATCGACAAGACCGGAGCCAACCTGCTCTTCCAGATCATCAGCCAACGCTATGAACGCGGTTCGATCATCCTCACTACGAACAAAGCCTACAAAGACTGGGCGGAAATCTTCAGCAACGACAGTGCCATTACCTCCGCGGTGCTCGACCGCCTCCTGCACCACTGCGACACGGTGGTGATCAAAGGCAAAAGCTACCGCGCCAGAAAACCCAAAAAGTAACCCACCTCAAATCCGCCACCATCTTCAGCGGCGTGCCAAAACTCCGTTTTTCCCCGCCGCTGAAGCCCCGGATTTTTAAACCGCCCATTTAGATCCAATTACGCACCGGCGCTCACATTTTATTCGATTTTCTGAAGTTTTTTATCTCCGGTACCAATTCAGGCGGGTTGTTTTCTCCATACGCAGTCCGTGCAACAACATCGATAGGTCTCCCGGTTGCAGTTCGAGGGCTTCCTCGTGGGACTGCGGCCAGCAGAAGCGACCGCGTTCAAGACGTTTTGCGCAAACCCAGAGTCCTGATCGGTCCCAGAAAAGAATTTTGATTCGGTTGCGCCCTCGATTGCAAAAGACAAACAGGTGCCCGGAGAGCGGATCGAGCTTCGCGCGGTTTTGCACCGCCGCCATCAGTCCATTGAAGCCCTTGCGCATGTCGGTGAACCCGACCACCACATAAACGCGCGTTGCGGGACTCACCTCGAACATGGCGGCAAACTCGAGAACAGCATGCGAAGACTTTCCTCGCGTAAAGCACCTGAGAGACGAATCCGCCAACCGTCAGGGCGCACCACCTCGGCCCACTCCGAGGAACCTTCCAATGATCCGAGGCGTCCGACTTCAACCGCTTTGTCCCCTGAATGCTCGTTTCGTTCCTTTCGAAGCCAGCGACTCAATGTCGCCAGGGCGATGCCTTCGCGCCGCACGAACCGGCCCTGGCTCAAGCCACTGGCTCGGAAGCGTTCGAGAATCGCCTGCTTTTGTCGAGGCGTGAACCGCCGCCGCACCCGCGACGGCGATTTTTCTGAGAAGGATTCATTTTCCATGCTCCCAATCTACCAAACCGACGCCCTGAAATGGTAGGTGGGTTTATCGGACGCTTACGACAATCCCACGGCGATTCCGCACCGTCGCCAACATGCCGACAGCAGGATTCACGAGGTCCCTCCTTCCAAGACGCACGAAACACGAGTTCGCGAACCATTAGCCCTCAATGATTCAACTCCGTAATAGTCCGACACCTCGCAAGGTTCGCGAATAACCAAAAAAATCAGCATGAAGACCATTCCCTGAACTAAGCCCGCGTACGACCATCCCCCAGACCGACAATCGCCACCCGGAATACTCACAGGCACCTCGTTCCGGATCAAGCCTTTCTGCCTTCACTTCAATGTCGCCCCAGAGCGAATTCCAAAAACCTGAGGAATTATTCCCTTTGGGGCAATTCTACCAGCACCCGGTAAAACCCTCTCGATTCCGACCGTATTTCGTCAGTCAAAACATTCGTATGACCGGAAATTCTGATTTCACCAGGCACCGGTTGCCAATCAACAAGGTTGACCGATCGCAAAAGTGTGTACCGCCGATCCGTCAAATACGGATAAAATTCAATCCGCACGTCTTCTTGCTCGTAAAAAACATTCACTTCAAACACTGACCCCGGATCATTCGGATCTGTGCCGACAATGTATTCTTCCCTGACAGTCATCCCTTTTCCCAAAGGGTCGGTCCGGTCTACCGACCCATCGGTAGGCAGTTCATGCTGCTCCAACCAACTGTACGGAATGCCATTGTCTGTCATTGGAATAAGAGAAAATCTCGCCCCAATAATAATGTCGTCATCGATCTGAATCGTAAGAGGATTCTCGGTTTCAGAAAACTCCTCACCGACCCAGCCTTCAAACCGAAACCCATTGTCGGGAACTGCTGTCAGCAAAACACTTTCTCCCTCAGAAAAATAGAACTGATCTGGGCTCCTTTCAACCTCCCCGCCTTCTTCACCCACCACCACAACAGAATGTCCCAATTCCAGAGCAGAAACGCCTTCGAAATCCAGAAACACAAAATCCCCGAACCACACCATGCTCTCTGCCACACCCTCACTGCTATCGAGAATCATCTCAATTTCCACGTTCTCTCCGCCGTACGACGATATGTCAATTGGACCGGCATATTCGATCAATCCGCTCTCAAAGTTTTCCGCTAATTCCGAAAAAACCTCTTCACCTTCGATTTTAAAAACCAAACGGTCTCCGATACCGGTATCAATAAAATAACATTTAGCTACAAGCCATTCGACTCCTATCGGGATGTCTATCTGAGTCCGGGCTACGGACACGGCGTCACCGTACTCCATCAACGCTTCTCCGGCCATCAACGACGATTGCGGTTCCAAATGATTGGAATCAGCCCAAGGCAACTCGGCGAGGTCACCCCACAACAGCGGAACGCTTTCACCGCCTTCAAGGTTAAGGCGGCCTGCATTTCGTCCCAATTCAGCCTGAAGACTCAATACGTCTTGGGAAAGTATCGTTCGAACCTTCTCTCTTTCCTCGCGCATGTAGGGGCTGTTCGCCCAACCTAAGCCCTGTGCAGCGCTCAACGCAGGTTCTTTTATTGTATCGGCATAAAAAGCTATAGGGCCGCTATGTCCTGGCCAGTAATACCGTGGGAAAATCTGCCGATAAGTCCATACGCCCCCACCTGCTACTGGGCCGCCGGTAAGCTTCAGAGCATTTTCTGCTAGTACTAGCAATCTATCCGAATCGGTCCTCAGCACATCATCCCAACCAAAGGTTTGTTTCGTCGCATTAATCAGCAATCCAGTAAATACCTCTTTTGCAAAATAGTGATCCGTAACGGAACCCTCTCCCAAATAGCGTGGGAGGCGCTCAATTGGATCCGTAGATAACAAATGAGGAGATCTAGCTGACGTCACCCTATGTCCATCGGGAACATAGGGGTCCAATAGGGTTACCGAAACCTCGGCATCCGATTTTTCTGCCAGAATACGAGACGCTGTATATGCACACCACGTTCCGGCACTATGTGCTATAAAGTGAACCTTTTTTAATTTTGATTCTCCAGAAACTATTGTTTGATCAAGCAGTCGAATTGCCAAATTAATGCCATGCGCATAGGAACGTTCCGCTGCGAGTTTAGGATGTCGTGTGGACGTTCTCCCACCCGTTGCGGCATCATTAAACCACGT
>PWMP01000054.1 GCA_003558145.1 Elusimicrobiota bacterium | reverse complement strand
TAGGGTACACGGGGCAGGCGGCCAGCGGAGTCCTTTCGGAGGATCCCGATAAATTCGGTGTTATGCTTATTCTTGTTTCGCTTCCCGGAACCCAGGGCTTTTACGGCTTTGTGGCTGCCTTTCTCATAATCCTGAAAGTCGGCCTGCTGGGAGATGCGGCTCCGGTCAGTACTGCCCAGGGCCTGCAGATACTGGGCGCGGCCCTGCCGATTGCTTTTACCGGGCTTTTAAGCGGCATACATCAGGGAAAAGTATGCGCGGCGGGAATAGGCGTCGCCGAGAAAAAACCCGAGCACGCGATGAAAGCAGTCATATACGGGGCTTTTGTTGAGACCTACGCCGTGCTGGGACTGGTTATAACCATATTTCTTCTTAACGGAATACATATTTAAGAAATGAACGAAAACAAAAAACTCGGAAGCCTGCTTTCAAAGATAGAAGAACAGGCGGCGGAAGAAATTCAGAATATAGAAAATATTCTCAAAGAGAAAAAAGATCAGCGCCGGAAGGAATTTGAAGAAAAGAAGAGGGAGTTCGCAGAAGAGGAAAAGAAAAAACACGAGCGTTACGGCGAGCTTGAAAAGACAAAAATGATATCTTCAGCCAGGTTACAAGCCCGCCGTGATGTTTTGTCCGGAATGCGTAAGGTAATTGAAACAGTTTTCGATGAAGCGGCAAAAGGCTTGGAAAAGCTCCCCAAAAAGGAGGCCGGCGCTGCTGCGGAAAAACTGCTTGAAAAAATGGTTTCTACGGGAGAAGAAACAATAATACCTTCAGGGAAAATAGATGTTTTCAGCAAAGACTTTATTAATGACTTAAACCGACGTCGCGGCTGGAAACTCAGCCTGGAACGGCCCGATAAAAACCTGGATGGATGGTTTATGCTTCAAGGAGCGAATTACACAGTAAGCGCTGACTCATCGGCAGTGAAGGATTATTTCAAGGAGCGTTGTGAAAGGCGCGTAGTCGAAAGGCTTTTTGGTAAAAAACACTTAAAAAATGACTCTTAACAGGCAATTATACCTTACGGGAAAGATCAGGGTTTATGAAACACAGCTTTTCGGCAGGGGGGAGTTTAGCCGTTTTACTGAGAATAAAAATACTCAGGCGTTTCTCAGGGAACTTAAGGACACCAGGTACGGCCGTCATTTAAAAGACGACGGCCTGGAAGGCGCTGCTTCCAGGTATATAAAGAAAATGTACCTCGAGCTGAATAAGGATATGGGGGCGGACGCCATTATTCTTGATGCTTTTATGACCTCGCACAGGGCTGCGGAATACATTGGGCTGCTAAAGAAAAGGGCCGCTGAAACAGGTGAAAAAAGAATTGTTTCCGTGCCTTCGGATTCGCCGGCGGCGGTTAAAAAAGCTGTAAAAAAACTTGGAAGCTCAGAAGATCTTTCCGACAGGGAAATTGAAAAAGCTTTTATGGACGCGGCCTCACAGCTTTATTTAAATAAATTTTCTTCACCAAAACTTAAGCAGCTGTGGCGGGATCATATAGATATTAAAAACTTTTTAAATAATATAAGGCATACCCGTCCCGGCCTTTATTTTGAAGGAGGACATATAGATCTTTCCTTTTGGGATTATAGCGACTGCCGCAGGGAAATACCGGCCAAGTTGAGGGCAAGGGCTTTTATGAAAGCTGTTTCCAGTGATGATTCGCCTGAAAACTATGAACGCAGGCTTGAGGACTGGATGGCCGGGCGCCTGCGTGAACTTAGAAAAATAACGTTCGGGCCTGAACCTGTATGCGCGTTTTTTCTGACTCTTATAACCGAAGCCAGAAACCTGGCTGCGGTATACACCGGCCTGCAGATGGGGCTTGCAGCCCGGGATATAAGAGAGAACCTTTTTTATTCCTATGTCTGAATACAGGATAATTGCAGTAGGGGGAAAAGAGTTTAGCATACCCTTTGCCCTTAGCGGGCTGGAAACTTTTGAAGCGGAAAAAATAGAATCCGCAGAAGAAGTGTTTAACGGGAGGGATTTTGACAGGACAGTTTATATTGTTGACGAGAACATTATAAAAGACATGAAAAGCATACAGGAACTTGAAGAAAAAGGGGCGAATATAACTGTGCTTAAGCCCTGGGGAAAATCAGAGTTGGCAGACGCGAAGATAAAAAAAGCCTCTGTTAAAGCAATGGGAGCAGACATACTTAAAGAATAAAGGGAGCGGATTAATGAGCGAAAAGAAAGGAAAAATTATAAAAATATCAGGCCCTCTTGTAGGCGCAGTAGGGCTAAAAGGCGTAAAAATGAACGAGGTTGTCCGCGTGGGCAAGGACAATCTTATAGGGGAGATAGTCGAACTTCACGGTGAAAAATCCTCGATTCAGGTTTACGAGGAAACCGGGGGAATAAAACCCGGAGAAGAAGTAGTTGCCACCGGGTCTGCTCTTTCGGTTGATTTGGGCCCCGGCCTGGTGGGAAGTATTTTTGACGGCATACAGCGTCCGCTGGATGTGATCCGCAACCAGACCGGCGATTTCATAGCCCGCGGAGTACAGGCCCACGGATTGGACAGGAAAAAGAAATGGGATTTCAAGGCTGAAGTGAAGAAGGGAGACAAAGTCAGCGGCGGCACCGTCATAGGCACGGTTGAAGAAAGCCCTACGGTTCAGCACAGAGTTATGGTTCCGCCCGGCGTGGAAGGCAAAATTACGCGCATAGATTCCGGTAAGTTTACTATTGTTGATGATGTGGCCGAAGTCAAAGACAAATCCGGCAAAACCCTTAAGCTGCAGATGATGCAGAAATGGCCCGTCCGGACAAAGCGGCCCTATATTGAAAAAATCCCGCCGGAAGAACCACTGATTTCAGGGCAGAGGGTGATAGACACTTTTTTTCCCATAGCCAAGGGAGGGATTGCCTGTATCCCCGGCCCCTTCGGGAGCGGCAAGTGCGTATCGCCCCGGACGCCCGTTCTTCTTGCCACGGGCGATATTGAAAATATATCTGAGATATATGAAAAGTATAAGAACAGGGGAAAAAGGAAAGAAAAAAAAGACGAAGAATACACTCTGCTGGATAAGCCTTTCGGCGTACTCGGGTACAGCAACGGTAAGATAAAAAACTTTAATGTAAAAGCGGTATACCGGGGAAAAACAGAAAAGTTCTTAAAGATAACTACCCGTTCCGGCCGGGAACTGGAAGTTACGCCGGCGCATGGCCTGCTCACTTTTGAAGATTTGAAAGAGGAAAAAGTGCCGGCGGGAAAGCTTAAGGCAGGCGATTATCTTTTAATGCCCCGTAAACTTCCGGCCCCTTCCTGCGGCAGGGTGAAGTTTCCATGGAAGGAAATATACGGGGAATTCCGCATTGTTGAGGCGGAAGTTCTTAAAGATTTTCACCGGCAGCTGCAATCTCTCAAGGGAAAATATAAGACTCTG
>PWMP01000162.1 GCA_003558145.1 Elusimicrobiota bacterium | reverse complement strand
CTTTCGGGTGGGGTATTTAAGAATCTTTACATTACCCTGGAAAATTTCTTTAAAACATCATAATCTTCTTTCTGCTTACCAGGCAATAAATAAAATGGAAAAGAACAAACGCAGGCTCGGCCCCAATGCTGGCCTCGCACTGCTTGAAGAAATGCTCTTAACCCTAGTTTTCCTTGAATCTGTCCAAACTGATTTTTTTGAATGACAGTAAAATCTGTCACTTGACGAAGTCCCTTTTTACATGTCTCCTATCATTTTAAGCGCCCTATCCGCTTCAGCTTCATTGATTTCCCGAATAAGTTTATATATTCTAAGTGCTGAATCTTTATCTCCTTTTTTACAATAACTTTTGATCATGAAAATGTAAGATGTTATCTTGTCCCCGCCAGCCCGTATTTTTCTTTCCCATGTTTCTATGGCTTTATCATATTCTCCCTTTTTTTCATAAGCCAGAGCCAGTAAATATAATATGCCGGTGTGGTAGGGGTCATTTTTAAGCACCTTTTGCATTAACTCTATTCCCTTATCAATTTCTTCAAAAGCGCAATAAAGTTGAGCAAGCTCAAAACGACCCTGAATATTCTCGGGGTCGTTTGAAATAATTTTTTCAAGCCGGGCAATAATATCTTTTTTCATTTTTTTAATCGGTGCATTTAGAAAATAAAAGCTAAGCTATAAACACCGCCTCCTTTTGAATTTTTCACAAAGACTTTCTCACTAAAAAACTTCTATCCCTTCTGTCCGCAAAACAATACCTATTACATAATTATTTATAAATATCAAAAAGTTCAGACGCACAGACCTGCATCGTAAACTGCCCTTCGCAGAGTGGTCAGTATTTCGTCCGCAGTTTTTGCTTTTTCTATCAGTTCTTCCCTGTTTCCCGCATCCCCTACAACCCGGGAAATCCCCTGCAGTATCTGCAGCTGGTATTCGGGCTCCTCCTCCGGGGTGAATACCATGAATATTAGATGCACTTCCTTTCCGTCAGGAGTGTTCCACTCAATTCCCTGAATACTCTTTCCCAGCAAAATCACAGGGCGGGAGAGTCCCTTTAACCTGGCATGGGGAAATGAGACCCCTTCTCCCAAAGCGGTAGTCATCTGTATTTCGCGTTCCTTGACCGCAGTAGCCAGGGTTTCAGGCGTATAACCGGATATTTCCCTGCGAGCCCGAACGCACAGCTCATCAATAGCCCCTTCTCTATCCTTAGCCTGAACATCACTGCAAATGGCATCAACCGGCAAAAATGAGAGCCAGTCACAGGACTGGACTTCCTTAAGAACTTTTTTCATGCCCGGGCCGGCCAGCATGGAAGAAAGGACAGCTCCGAAGACGATGGCAACATAGACCGGATCCGTAATGACCTCGTACTGCAGGGCAAGCAGGCCTATAACAATCTGCATCTGCCCGCCGGGTATATGGGCTAAGGCTATGAACTTACTGTGGACGTGATGCTGTTTTATCAGCCTTCCACCTATATATGCGCCAATATACCTGCCGAAAACTCCCACAACGAATATAAAAAGTATAAGGAGAAAGTCAAAATCGCCTATAAAATCCAGCCGCAGGGCTATGGAAGCAAAGAATACCGGGACCAGTACCGCATGGACCATTTCCGAAAAAATTCTCCGTGTATTTTCGGATATCATATCTGATTCCCCGGCTACTATTCCCCCGATAAAAAATCCAAAAAGAGCATGTATCCCTATCCAGGTGGTAATTGCTCCCCCGGCTAATCCGGCAAAACAGACAAGAGTCAGCGAACCGGCAGGTTCGGGAACATTTTTTTTCTTAAGAAAAATCAGCGACCTGTTGAACAAACCCGGCCCCAGCCACAGGCTTATCCCGGCAAAAGCAGCCGTAGCGGATAAAACAAAAAAGATGCTGCCTACCGTGAAAACAGCTTCGGTAAAAGCTCCCAGTATCAGGGCAAAGACAACCCATCCGGCGACATCGTTTATGGTAAGGGCCGACATTATCAAGAGACCCGTATCGGTACGGTATATTTTTAACTCCTGCATTATTTTTGCGGTAACCGGTAGGGCGCTTATAGTCATAATGGTTCCTATGAATAGAGCGAATACTAAAACTGAGCCGTCAGGGCCGATATACCGTCCGGGTAGAAAAAAGACCAGGGCAAAGGCAAGGGCCATTGGAATTACGAGGTCACTCAAAGAAAGTATAAGCGCCGGGCCTCTCTGACGCCAGGCGGTTGCCAGGTTGGTATCAAGCCCCGCATCCAGCATAAAGAAGAGGATACCTACCCAGGCAAAGGTGTCCAGCATATTCATCTGGACTTCTTTTACGGGGAAGAGAAATCCGTGCAAGCCGGGAAAAAGCCTGCCCAAAACAGTTACTCCAAGTACAACTCCCACAAGTATTTCAGCCGTAATAGTGGGCTGGCCGCGGCGACGGAGCATCTCCCCCAGTCCCCTGGCAAGACCCAGCAGGATCAGAACCTGAAGAAGGAATATAAGAATATTATGTTCGCCTATCTGAGTCATTTGTTTACATTTACCGTACGGAATCTGGATATTAAAAAATCCCTGAGTTTCTCCCTGTTTGTGGCCCGGTTCCACTCATTGTAGAAATCTTCCATGCGCACCACCTGAGCTATGGCGGCCACAGCTCTTAAGTAAAAATGCCACTGATCTTCAGTCCCGGCCATAACAAGAGCAGAAGTTACATTAGGACACTCCTTTGAAAACCATATCCCTTTCCTTGACCGCACTAACAAAAGCTCAAAGCCCCCGGTACCGTCTATTATTATATGAGGTATGGCAAACTCGGGCTTGAGGGCCGTTACCGCCTCTCTTTCTCTCTGCCGGGACTTCCCGGCTATTTCTTGAGGTGAAAAATCCAGGGCTGCAGCTATGGGTTCGGCTATAATTTCAAAGAGTCTTTCGCTATCCATATGCTCATCCAAGTCAAGTATATTAGATACTATACTTCCGCCAAAACCAACAGCACCAACGGAAATCACCGATGAAAGCAGTTCTTCGGTAAACAACGTCACGGCGGCTGCGATAATCATAAAAACCAACGTTACTTTAATTAATGCCTCGCTCATGGGCTTTACTTATAGGTTTTCGAAAACATTTCATTGTTTTTATATATTTTAATTTTATTTAAGTCAACTTAACCAATCTTTTTTCATTGAATCCCAGTATAGGTATTATTTTTTTCAGGGAAAAGCTGCTCCGGAGCGCAGGTAACGGAAGCCCTTCCAGGGCTGAAGTCCGAGCATCGGAACAGCTCGGAGGGCGCCCGTTTTTCAAGCAGTGTGAGTCCAGCATTGGTGCCGAGCCTGCGTTTGTTCTTTTCCATTTTATTTATTGCCTGGTAAGCAGAAAGAAGATTATGATGTTTTAAAGAAATTTTCCAGGGTAATGTAAAGATTCTTAAATACCCCACCCGAAAG
>PWMP01000082.1 GCA_003558145.1 Elusimicrobiota bacterium | reverse complement strand
ACCGATATCCCCCGTGCGAGCCTTAACCGGGTTAAGGAAGGGCTTAGGGTTTTGGAAGAATTCGGCAAACTGGTATCGGCGTATGCAGGAGGGAAATTTAAAAAAATGCGTTTTAAGGTTTATGAAATAGAAAAGAGATTTTATGAATAAAGTAATAAAAGAACTGGCTAAAACAGAAAATATAAGCAGTGAAGAGCTGAAAAACAAAGTAGCTTCCGGGATGGCGGTCATACCTCTAAATAACGCAAGAAAAGATATAATAAAAAAACCCGTAGCAATAGGTGAAGGCCTCACGGTCAAGGTTAACGCTAATATAGGCGCCTCTCCGGACATAAGCAGTGTGGCCGGCGAACTTGAAAAACTGCAGGTTTCGGTTCAGGCCGGTGCCGATACCGTTATGGATCTTACAATAGGAGAAGAATGGGAGAAAATCCTTTCGAGTATATTAAAAGACTCTCCGGTACCTGTAGGGACAGTTCCGGTTTACGGGGCAATTTGTTCATCAAAAAATATATATAAACTTAATGAAGACGATTTTATCCGTACAGTAGAACAGCAGGCTCTGATGGGGGTTGACTTTATGACAATCCACGCCGGCGTTACCCGGGCCGTAGCAGAAGTTTATGATAAATCCGACAGGGTTGGAGGAATAGTGTCCAGGGGCGGAAAACTCATATACAGGTGGATGAAAAAAACCGGGAAAGAAAATCCTTTTTACAACCGGTTTGACGAGATACTTGAGATTGCCGCCCGGCATTCAGTTACTATTTCTCTTGGAGACGGACTGCGTCCGGGAAGTATTGCCGATGCTTCCGATGAGCCGCAGTACGCCGAATTGCGGGTGCTGGGAGAACTTACAGACCGCTGCCGCCGTGCAGGAGTTATGGTTATGATAGAAGGCCCTGGTCACGTACCTATTAATAAAATAAAAGAGAATATTGAAAAGGAAAAAGAAATATGCAGCGGAGCTCCGTTTTACGTTCTGGGCCCCTTGACTACAGATATAGCTGCAGGATATGATCATATAACTGCCGCTATTGGAGGCGCGCTGGCCGGTTATTTCGGCGCGGATTTTTTGTGCTATGTTACACCTTCCGAGCATCTGCATCTACCCGGACTTGAAGATGTAAAGCAGGGAGTTATAGCTTCAAAAATCGCTGCTCACTCAGCAAGCATAGCCAGGGGGATTGGAGGGGATAAAGATAAAAGAATGTCTCAAGCCCGAAAAAATCTTGACTGGGCGGAAATGGAAAAGTATGCTCTTGACGGAGACAAGATAAAGGAAGCCCGAAAAAAATTTCCTTCGATGAAAGACGGGGTATGCACAATGTGCGGACCCTACTGCGCTCTTCTTGAAGATTGAAGGCGGAAAGAATTAATACGGGGGCATATTATGATGAAACAAGTCAAAAGAAAGTACAAGAGGAAACATACAGTAGTCCTGCTTGACGTATCTTATGAAAAAACTCCTGACGAGACAAAAAGGGCAGCTATTGTAGATATAAGCCTTGGGGGATGCCAGTTTGAAACGAGGGCTGAATTTGAAAAAGGAAACAGGGTCGTTCTCCGTTTTACTGTCGGCAAGAATAAAGTATATATCATAGTAGGTGAGATAAAGCGGATAAGTGCCGGAACGGGAACATACATGTACGGGGTAAAATTTGACGAGGGAGGATTTTTCGAAAAGTTAAAAAGAAAACAGCTGATAAAAAAAATAAGCTGATAAATCAAAAAATCCTGTCTTTGGCAGTAAGCTTCTTTTCTTAGTTATCCACACCCTTTAAAGAACGGGTTTATTTAATTAAATTTTCTTGAAAACACGCTTCTGATTTTGTAATATCCACGTAAAAGGAGCTGGAAAATGGCAAAAAAAGAATATTTTTCCGATATACACAGAGCCCAGTGGAAAACCCGTATGGGTTTTATACTTGCGTCCATAGGTTCTGCGGTCGGGCTTGGTAATATCTGGAGATTCTCCTATCTTACCTACGAGAGCGGGGGGGGAGCTTTTCTTATTCCGTATTTTATTGCCCTGGCCGTGGTGGGAATCCCTCTTCTTATCCTTGAGTTTGGTCTCGGACACCGTCAAAAGGGGTCTGCGCCAAAAAGCTTTTACAAAATTTCACCCGCCTGGGAATGGCTTGGGTGGTGGGCAATTATATTTGTAATGTTCGGTATCGTGATGTATTACGGTGTTGTAATTGCCTGGGCGTTGAATTATGTTTTTTACTCCCTAACCCAGGCCTGGGGGGCTGATACGAACACGTTTTTTTATAACACTTTTCTCGGAATAACTTCAGGTCCGGGAGTTCTTGGATATATAAGACCTCAGATCCTTTTCGGCCTTTTTGCAGTCTGGGTTATGAATTGGATAATAGTTTTTTTCGGAGTGGAAAAAGGCATAGAGAGGGCAAATAAAATACTTATGCCCCTTCTTCTGCTACTCACTTTGGTTCTCGTTGTATGGTCTCTTTCCCTTGAAGGGGCCCGCGTAGGTTTAACTCAATATCTAAGCCCGGATTTTTCAGCTCTTCTAAATCCCCGCGTTTGGGCGGCAGCCTTTTCTCAAATATTCTTTACCCTTTCTCTTGGTTTTGGAATTATGGTAGCTTATGCCTCCTATCTTCCTAAAGAAACGGATATAACTAAAAATGCTCTTATTATATCGCTTGCCGATTGCTTTTTTGCGTTTATAGCGGGGTTTGCAGTTTGGGGAACATTGGGTTATATGTCTGTTGCGTCCGGAGTTCCCGTCTCAGAAGTTGCAAGTGAATCCTTAGGCCTCGCTTTTGTTGTTTACCCCCAGGCCATATCCATGATGCCTGCTTTTGCAAGGACTTTCGGCGTCATATTCTTTTCGATACTTGTATTTGCCGGACTTTCATCTTCAATTTCAATACTTGAAGCTTTCACTTCAGGCGTAATGGATAAATTCCATCTGCGCCGAAAACCCCTTGTTTCGGTATTGTGTCTTGTGGGATTTTTAGGAGGACTTATATTCACAACCGGCGGCGGGCTGTTCTGGCTGGATATCGTAGATCACTTTCTTACAAATTACGGATTGATAAGCGTTGGAATTCTGCAATGTCTGGTTATAGGTTGGTATTTTAAAGCCGGTAAATTAAGAGAACACATAAATAATGTTTCCGATATGAAGATAGGTGTATGGTGGGATTTTTCAGTCAAATTTATCACACCCATTATTCTTGTGGCCATACTTATTTCCAGTATATCTCAGGAATTTTCCGCTCCGTACGGAAACTATCCGGTCACATGGATAATTTTTATAGGAAGAGACTGGCTACTTGCAACTTTAATTGCTTCCATCATAGTTGCGGGCGCAAAATGGAGGAAAAAGAACGGTACATATAAATGAAAGCAGAAATTATAAATATTGGAAGTGAATTTTTAAAAGGTCGTGTTCCCCAAAGCGGTGCAATT
>PWMP01000213.1 GCA_003558145.1 Elusimicrobiota bacterium | reverse complement strand
GGGGACAGCACGGTTCTACCCGTGACGATGATGTGATAGTCCCTTTTATACTATACGGAAGCAGTATTAAATCAGGAGTATTGATTGCAACAGCAGAGAATACTGATATGGCTCCTACCTCACTGGCCCTTTTCGGAATTGACCACAGAAAACACCTTAAGGCGCAAGGGCGTATTATCAAGGAAGCCCTTGAAGAATGAATGACACAGCAATACGCTCTTAAGATAATACCGCTGCAGTCATCCAGCAGCGGTAACTGCATATATGTTGAAAGCAACGGCACCGGGCTTGTTTTTGACGCCGGGATAAGCTGCAGGATGATAACCCGCCGCCTGGCTGATTTCAATGTCAGCACTGAAAAAATACAGGGCCTTTTTATATCACACGAACATTCCGATCACATATCCGGCGCAGGGCCTTTTCACAGACAGTACCAGTTTCCCTTATATGCAACACATTCTACTCTTGAAGCAGCTGAAGAAAAACTTAAAAACCTTCACGAGATTCGCTATATACAGCATGCCCGGCCGGTACGAATAGGCCCCCTTACCGTGCACACAGTAAAAACCCCGCACGATTGCTCCGACGGCGTCTGTTTTATAATTGAAGGCGGAGGGAAATTGTTCGGAATATTTACTGACATAGGAAAACCCGAAGCCGGAATTGCGCGGGCACTGACAAAACTGGACGCCGCCTTATTTGAAAGCAATTATGACGAAAGAATGCTGACTGACAGCCATTATCCCTTATTCCTTAAAAAACGGATAAGCTCGGGCAAGGGTCATCTATCCAATGCCCAGTCGGCAAATATGCTGGGACAATATGGAAAGAAACTTAAATGGGTATGCCTTGCTCATCTTTCAATTGATAATAACAGCCGGCAGCTAGCTTATAAATCAGTTTCGGAAACGGTGGGTAAAAAGTCTCAGGTTATAGTGGCTAGTAGAACATCTTCCACAGGGATACTTTATGTTTGAACCTAATGGTGGAGGTGAGGGGATTCGAACCCCTGACCCCAACGCTGCCAGCGTTGTGCTCTCCCAGCTGAGCTACACCCCCACTTAAAAAATTATTTTTTATTTTTCTTGGTTTTTATTTTTGAAGCGGATATCTTTTTGCCCCTGATTTTATTTTCAACTTCCTTAATTTCTTTAACCAGATCGGAAAGGGACGCATGTTTTATTTTACCGCTTTTGAGAAGTTTATAGGTTTTTTCGCCGAGTTTGGAAACTCTTTTGTTCCTTTCGTGCTCCAGGGTAAGCTGTTCTATTTTAAGCATTCCCTCTTTTGATAAATCCGAGGTGCTTTTTCCGAAAGCTTTTGCTATCTCAGAAGCTTTACCGCTTAATTCTGTCATCTTTTCTTCGGTTTGTTTTAAAAAATTTTTTATGTCTATTTTATCCATACTTCCTCCTTTTTGTAATGATTTTAATTGCTTGAGGTTAAAAAGTCAAATTTAAAGTTTTATTTATGTTTAGTCTCCGGGTTTTCCTTTGCGGCAAGTTCTATAATGGGATCCCATTTTCTTGATTTTCTGGTGCCGGGCGGAAGACAGGAATTTAATTTGAAAAATTTTCTTAAAAACGACTCTGTGTTTTTATTCGGATAACCGGAAACATATTCGCTTCCCGCGTTCCTACACATTTTTATAATTATTTCATCTCTCAGGATTTTAGCCTTAATGGAAGCAAGAGATACCTGGGGGTATTTTTCATCCGCTTTTTTATCATATACGAATCCGCTGTGCCAGAAGCCCAGCCTGGAAAAAAATCCGGAACGCCCGAGTCCTCCGAGCTGTTCTATATAGACCTTTGAAACGCGGGTCCATAAAAGGCTGTTAAGTATTTTTCTTACGGCCTTTAGGTGAAGGTCATACATACTGCCCGCATCAAGGTCCTCGGCAGTGATAATTACCTGCTGCTGCCTGATAATGTGATGCTGCGAACATTTCCACGTTTTAATTCTTTTCCTGTGGGCAGCCAGTCCCGAACCGAATTTTTTTGAATCTTTCACTCCCATTCGGATCAGGTCTGTCAGGCAGGATGTGTCAACAAGAACGCCGCTTACTATCAGGGGTCCGAAAACAGGGCCTATACCAGCTTCATCTATTCCTAGTGTTAGATTAGCATCCATAAGTATTGATTTCATTGTATATTACTATTAGAATAATTTCAAATTATACGACTGAAAGAAAAAGGAAATTCAACGGTTAAACCGCTCTTGAGGGGAATAAATATAAATAAGAGAAAAAATTTTCTGCTGCTGCTTTTAAGCGGCATACTTTTAAAAAGTGCCTGGGATATACTTGTTCCCATACTTCCCTCCTATCTTTTTAAACATACCGGTTCAACTCTAAACACAGGCATTATTATGGGAAGCGCCCCGCTTGTTACTTTAATATTCAGGCCTGTTATGGGAAAGATGATTAAAAAAGCCGGTGTAAAAAAATTCATACTTCTGGGGCTCACAGGCACAATTGCAGGAACACTTCTTTTTCCCTTTTTTACTGGATTTGGATATCTTCTTTTGGCAAGAATGATTCAGGGAAGCGGCCTGATACTTTTCTTTTTCTCATCGCTTATCATGGTAAGTAGAATGGTGCCTGCCTCAAGGCGCGGCGAACTTTTCGGGTTGTATACAATAGTTTTTATATTCCCCCTTATTTTCTCACCAATGATAGGATCTTTTATGGAAAAGGAATTTTCTTTTAAGGCGGCTGTTTTTTTCTCCTCCACCCTGATTGCTTTTTCTATTATATTATCATCTTTTCTTAAAGACACTGCAAAAGATAAGACTGCCCCTGAATCCGGCCCGGCCGCGATAAAATATTTTTTTAAACCTATTCTTGGCGCGCCACTTATACTTATTTTTTTTCTTATATTCACAGACGCTGGAATTATTACCTTCCTGCCTCTTGTGGCGGAGCAGTTTAATATAGAAAACTTTGCCCTTTATTTTTCTCTGTTTGCCCTTTCTTCAATTGCAACCAGACTTATTATGGGTAAAAATTTTGACCGCCTGCACAGAAAATATCTTATAGGCTTCGGGACTGTTTTATCAGCGGGGGGTATACTCATTTTTTCGCGTTTTTCTTTCTTTTCTATTCTGGCCGCAGGCTTTGTTTACGGAATCGGTTATGGTTTTACCGATTCAAATCTTTTGCCTATGCTGATGTCCCGTATGAAAGGATACGGCAGGGAAACGGCCGTAATAGTTTACAGCATAGTTTTTGACAGCGCATATCTGATAGCACCGCCGGTGCTGGGCTTTATAGGGGAAAAGGCGGGTTTTAGGCCTCTGTATATTTCCTGCGCCTTTATTATATTAATAGAGACTGTTCAATAATTAAGCTTTTAGAACCGAACTGATTTTACCAGTTCTTTGAAAATTATAGATAATATCCTGAGTCAATGCAATGTCATGCTCGATGACATGGATATGAACAT
>PWMP01000174.1 GCA_003558145.1 Elusimicrobiota bacterium | reverse complement strand
TTCTTCCAGTTTCTCTGCTGCGAGAGTGGGGCCGAAATCCCGGTAGTTTTTCTTTACGATAATAGTTACCCTTTTTTTAAATTCAACAGGATATTTTCTGTTTGACGGCCTTCCTCGATTACCGTGCGTAATTGCTGAATCTCCATACTTAAGTATTTTTTCAGTTAACCTGCGTATGTGCCTGGCAGAAAGAGAAAGCTTAATTGCTGCATCTTTTTGTTTAAGTTGTTTATCCAATACCCGATGAATCACTTTTAACCTGTTAAGTTCCTTTTTACTCATTTTGATAATTTCCTTTGGCATATTTTTCGCCTCCTTTTACTGCCATTGTAACAAAGAAGGCAAAACCGGACATTTCTATTTTGCTCAAAGAGGACATTATCATTTTGCGCTGACATTTGCGCTGACAGCCCTGTCAAGGCAAAGTAGAAATGTCCGGTTCTCTGCAAAATAGAAATGTCCGGTTTTCATCTACTCAAGTCCTTAAATAAAGCTCTGTTTTGTTTTCTCCAGGGATGATCATGCGCCGGCTTCCAGGGTTGTTTGGGCTTTTCTTCAATTGGTGTATTCGTCTCTTTTCTTTTTGTTCTTAGTATGTTTAGCGAATGCTTGGTTATTTCTTTAAATTCGATAAATCTGCCGTTGAACTGTATTTTTACTTCATCATTCAGATTTTCCAGTACTTTAACCCGGCGTTTTTTAATAGCGATAGATTGTTTTTCCAGAAGAAAAAATCTGTTTCTCCAGCGTATGGTGAAATCGTCTGCAACAACTCTCTTTTCCCTGAAAGCAAATACCCAGTTTAAATCCATCTTTGCGGGAGCTTCCCTATGCAGATTTTTTGAATTAGCCGGAGGCACCGCGAATCTTTCGCAGTACTTGGGCAGGTAAGTTTTGAGGAATTCATTTCCGTCTTTGATATTGGAGATACCGTCCAGCCTCATTTCTTTTACCAGCCTGTCTTTAAAGGTCTCAAAGAGTCTCTCTATTCTGCCCTTGGCCTGAGGTGAATAGGCAAATATCGGTTCCACACTTAAAATCTCCAATACTTTTTCAAACTGAGTTTTTGGCATTTCGCTTTTTAATTCTTCATCCAGATTCGGCTGTCGGGAAGTCTTGTAGATACTGCTCCGGTCGAAGTAAAGACTCTGGGGGATGCCGTATTGTTCTATGTATTGCCGGAAGCTGTCCATTGCCGCGCGAGTATCTTCGGAAGGGTAAAACCTGGCAAAAGGTTTACCGGTGGCATCATCGATGTAAGCCATCATTACAGCGCGGGGACCCCGGTTCTCAAACCAGTCTCCGATAGATCCGTCAGTCTGAATCATCTCTCCGAAACAGTCTTTTCTTTTTCGCCAGGTATAGTCATCATCTTTGTCACGAATCTTACGGGGTATCCAGATATCTTTTTCAATCATCCAACTGCGCAGCGTTTCCCTTGAGAGTTCTATACCGTCTCTTTCTTCCAGTTTCTCTGCTGCGAGAGTGGGGCCGAAATCCCGGTAGTTTTTCTTTACGATAGCAGTTACCCTGTTTTTGAATTCATCAGGATATTTTCTGTTTGAAGGTCTTCCTCGATTACCGTGCGTAATTGCTGAATCTCCATACTTAATTATTTTTTCAGTTAACCTGCGTATGTGCCTGACAGAAAGAGAAAGTTTCGTTGCTGCATCTTTTTGTTTAAGCTTTTTATCCAATACCCGCTAAATCACTTTTAACCTGTTAAGTTCCCTTTTACTCATTTTGATAATTTCCTCTGGCATATTTTTCGCCTCCTTTGACTGCCATTGTAGCAAAGAAGGTAAAACCGGACATTTCTATTTTGCTCAAAGAGGACATTATCATTTTGCGCTGACAGCCCTTGTAAGTATCATTTTTTTCGGTTATATTATAGTGATATGTTAAAAACAGTTTCAAGAGCATTTTATGAATGATGCAAAACGCTATAAAGAAAAAAACCGAAAGCTTGCCGAATGGAAGCGTAAGCTTTCGCTGATTCTTGAGTATTCCGGTAAGATATCAACGTCTTCCGGCCTTTCGGATATACTTAAGGTCATAACCAACGAGACAAGGGATGTCATACTGGCAGACCGGTGTACGGTTTTTCTTCTGGACAAAAGCAAAAACGAACTGTACAGCTGGATCGCCCACGGACTGGGCCGCAAAAAGATAAGGTTTCCCGCCAGTACGGGTCTTGCCGGAGCTGCCGTAACCACGGGAAAAATAATCAATGTCAAGGACGCATACAGCGACCGCAGATTCAATCCGGAAATAGACCAGAAAACCGGTTATTATACAAAATCAATATTATGCGTTCCCATGCGCAACCAGCCGGGGCAGATTATCGGGGTCTTTCAGGTGCTAAATAAAAAGGACGGCTTCTTTACTAAACAGGACGAAGAAATGCTGCGGCTTCTCTCCAGCCAGGCTTCGGGTATTATTGAAAACGCAATGCTTTACGAAGAAATGAAAAAATCCTTTAAATCCTTTATAAATACCCTGGCAGAGACCGTCGACGCAAGAGACCCTCTTACCGCCGGCCATTCTTCACGTGTATGCGCCTACTCCCTTCTTATCGCCGACAGGATGGGATACAGCGATAAGGACAGGGAAAGACTCCAGTACGCCGCGCTCCTTCACGACTTGGGAAAAATAGGTGTAAAAGAGGCGGTTCTGACCAAACCCGGCCGGCTTGACCTGGATGAATCCGCCCATATACAGACTCATACATCCGTCACCAGGAAGATACTTGAACGCACATATTTTCAGCATGGATTCAGAAACATTCCGATTATTGCCTCGTCTCACCACGAAAACGTGGACGGCACGGGATACCCTCAAAAGCTCAAGGGAGAAGAGATACCGGAAATTTCACGAATAATGGCCGTAGCAGACGTATTTGACGCGCTTACCTATAAGCGGCATTACAGGAATCCTATGCCCATGGAAAAAGTTCTTTCCATTCTCAGGGAGGAAACAGGAAGAAAGTTTGACCCAGGGTGCATTGACGCTTTTTTCAGTCTGGATTTGTGTGATGTACTTAGAGTAATGACGGAAGCGGAAGAAAACGGAGAAAAAGATTCAATCGGTTCGGGAATGTCGGAGTTTAGGGGTATCTCATTAAAAGACCTTCACGAAAGGCTAAAAAAGAAAGAAAAGGATGAGGCAGTCAAAAAGTTTTCAAAGTTTTATCCTGTGGCCGGATTAAAAAAGAGGTCTTAAACTTCAGCAGATTTTTATTTACCGAAGACAGGAAGATGGATTTCAAAGTTGGCTCCTTCTCCCGGTTGACTTAATACTTCTATAAACCCCCCGCTTTTCTTTACTATGCTGTATACGGTAGAAAGGCCCAGTCCGGTGCCCCATACATGTTCTTTCCCTGAAAATCCGGGCTCAAATATATGGGTAATGATTTCCTGATCCATCCCTTTCCCGTCATCTCTGAATATAATTTTGGCGTACTTGCCTGGCTGGATGTTATACTTCCGGGCGAAATCATCATCAATATCCATGGCTGATGTTTCGATTCTTATCTTGCCCTTCTCTGCAATTGCGTCACGCGCATTTACGGCAAGGTTCATAAGTACCTGTTTAAGCTGCTCTGAATCCATTTTTACAGTCATACGGTCCTTCCCCGGTTTCCAATCCACACTGATGTTGTCGCCTATAAGGGAGAGTATTATTTTCAGGGTGTTTTTAATTTCCTTGTTAATATCTATTTTTTCCGGAAGATCAGGCTGAGTTTCGGTAAAAGTATTAAGCTGCTCTGTCATATCCGCCAGTTTGTTTGCAGCTTTAAATATTTTTTTAATATCCCTGTCTTCTTTTCCGGAAGCTTTGGCTTCCTTTAAAACAAGCTCCGTATCTTTTATTATTGAGGAAATAATCTTACTGTAATCACGAGATATCCATCCTGCAAGGCGTCCTACTGTTTCCATTTTCTGAGCTTGAGCCATCTGGTTCTCTATTTTAACGTTTTCCTGGGCATCAGAGGCTATATTGGCAAGTACTTTCAAAAGAGAAACGGGGCCCTTTTCCCATTTTTTCTTTGATCTTACCGCGTCAAGCCCCATTAACCCCGTGAGCCGGTCATTACTGTTTCTTACCGGAACACACAGCACTGATTTTATGTTCTGCCTCTTAAATTCTTTTTTCTCCGCCGATGCTTCTTCCGAAAGCTCATCCACATCTTCTATGGACACATATCCCTCGCTGTTAATATTATCCATAAACCAGGGAAGTGTTTCTGTGGGGAAACCCTGTACGATGTCCTTCTGGGTTTCTATACCCTCCCGGCACCATTCATGAGTGTTTGTCATTTTCCTGCCGTCCGGGGAAACAGTTATAAGGTAAGCCCTGTCAACACTAAAGAATTCTCCGCAGTTTTTAAGCATTAATTCCAGTTTTTCGTCAATGTTTTCCGCGGTTACGTTTATAAAATTTGACGATATACCGGCCACAATGCTGTTAAGCATTGCCTGCTTTTCTACATATTCCTCTGAGCGTTTACGTTCGGTTATATCAAGGCAGTGTCCTATATAACCGATAAAACCTCCTTTGATGTTAAATCTGGGGGTGCCGTCATCAAGTATCCAGCGGTACTGCCCGCTTACATGGCGCAAGCGATATTCTATACTGTAAGGTTCTCTCCTGTCAAAGGCCTTTGCGTAGGCCTGAAGAAAACCAGTAAGATCTTCGGGATGTACCCCTTCCGTCCAGCCGTCACCAAGCTCCTGGTCAAGGGTGCGCCCGGTGAATTCAAGCCACGGCTTATTGAAATAATTACGCTTTCTGTCTGTTCCGGAAGTCCATATGAGAGCGTGTCCCGAATCAGCAAGAGTTCGGTACCTAAGCTCGCTCTCGGCAAGTTCGGCCTGCGCTTTCTTTTTGTTCGTAATATCCCGTATGAGAGCAAAAACATCATTGTCTTCGAAAGATATAATACGCGCTTCAAACCATAGATTACCTGCCGGCACAGTCAGTTTATACTCAACAACCTGCATACAGTCTTCGTCAATGCTTTTCTGAATGGCCTTCATAACTAAGGCGGCTTCCGGAGCCGGCAGAACTTCGTTTATTTTTTTTCCAATTATAGTTTTTTTCGAGCGGGCAGGTTTTTCTTCAGCGGGAGTAATAACATCAAGATACTCACCTTCTTTATTAGTCCTTATTATTATATCCGGCAGAACTTCAATAATTGAACGATTGTATTTTTCTCTTTGTTTCAGTTCCTCTTCCATTTTTTTTCTCTCTGTTATATCGACATTTACTTCAGCGATAAGCCTTTCTCCGTTTTTATCCTGAAATGGAATAGAAGTAATCTGAACGCACCTGTTTCCTTCCTTAAGCATTCTTTTTTCTGTAACTACTGGCTTTTTTGTTTCAAGAGCTTTTTTTACCCCGCATCCGGGACATACTTTATTTCGTCCCATAAAATATTTGTAGCATTTTTTGCCGGCAGGATCCCCATTATAGATTTTAGCCCATTCAGGATCCATATAGACAATGTTAAATTCCGCATCTACTATATCAAGTCCGGTTCTTGTAGCGCCAAGTATAAATTCTATCTGCTGTTTCAGTCTTAGAATTTCTTCTTCAGCCCTTTTTCTCTCGGTGATATCATCGGATATGCCCAGGAGATATTCGGCTTTTCCTTTTTCGTTCAGGATAGGAACTTTTATGGTATGAAGAATCCTCTCTCCCCCGTCTCTTGTCATTATGGGTTCCTCGGGTATGTCTATAACTTTTTTGCCTTTGAGCACCTCACGGTCCTTCTTCGTAAAAAAGTCCGCCTGTTCCTTCGGAAAAAAGTCGTGGTCGTTTTTTCCGTAAAGTTCGGATCTGGAAATGCCCAGAAGTTCTTCCCCCGCTTTGTTGAAGCGGATAAACCTGAGTTCTTCCGCATCTTTGAGGAAAAGCATCATCTTCGGGATATTCTCAACCACGGAATCAAGAATGGCGTTTGTCTTGCGCAGTTCGTCCTCGGCGTGATGATGCTCTATAACGCTGGAGATTATTCTTGAAATTGCAAGGAGAAAATCAATATCATCTTTTTGCCAGTCCCTTATTTTCGAACATTCCTCAAAGCCGATAAAACCAAAAAATTCTCCTCTTACGAAAAGAGGAGCTATGAATATAGAAAGGACTCCTTCTTTAAGCAGCAGTTTTCTTTCTTTTTCCGAGGGTATGTGACAGGCATCGGAAAAACAGATATACCTGCTTCCTTTAAGAACCTCTATACCCCAGGAGTAAATACTGCAGGGAATGTTTTGCATATTCTTTTTCAGACTTGAAAAATCTTTCGAGCACCATTCGAATATATTAGAAACAGTCTGGGCGTTTTCGTTGTATTTAAATATATGTGCCCGGCTTACGTCTATGGTACGTCCCATGGACGCCAGACTGCTTTTCAAAAAGGAATTAAGCTTTTCTTCCGATATGGATTTGGAAGATATTTCGAATAGAAGATGTTCGTAACTAAGGCGTTTTTGTATGGCGTCGCGGTCCTGTTTCTGCTTAGTAATGTCACGAACTGTAGCAAGGATAAAAACTTCTTCATCTGTTTCCATCCTGCTGAGAAGAACAGTTGCCGGGAATTCTTTGCCGCTGAGAGTTTTATGGGTCCATTCAAAGAAACTTGACCCTTCTTCCATAGCTTTTTTTATCATTTCTTTTGCTTTTACGGAAGATTTGCGCCCGTCAGGCTGAACCTCAGGCGAGAGCTGCCATGGAGTCATAGAGGTAAAGCTGGATTCCGTTCCTGCTTTAAAAATCTCAACTGAAGCCGGGTTTCCGGAGGTAAAGCGCTGGTTTGCAGGATCTAAAGTCATTATAGCGTCCCGGGACTTTTCAAACAGTGTACGGTATTTCATACCTGCGTTAAAAAGCTTTTTATTGGCTGTCTGAAGCTGATCCTCAGTCTTCCTTAGCTTTTTAACGGCAGAGTATAGAACCTCTCCCGTTTTTTTAAAAGAAGTTATATCTGTTGAGTATAAGTTGATTGTCCCCTTTTTTTTAAGAGCTTTTAAGGATAACAGGTACGTTTTTTTTCCCTTATTAAATTCAACGTCTGCCTGTTTACCGGACTTTGCCGCTTCCGCAGCGGATTTATTTATCTCGCCGGATAATTTCCCGCCTTTTTTAATACCGAGAATACGCCGGGCGGCAGGGTTTGCGAAAATGATTTTTGAATTTTCTATCTGGGCAAAAGGATAGGGACTTTTATTTAGAAATTTATTAAGAAATTCTATATTATCAGTTTTGGCCATTTTTTAATACCTGAACTGCTGCCTGAAAAAAGCAAATGTCGCTTAACAAAAGAAGCCATGAAATATATTTTTGTTTCTTGCTGCCATTACACCTATATTATAATAAATAAAATAAATATTTTTTCAATACTCGCAGAGAAAAACTTAAATTTTTTATTCTCTTAATTCAACTATATAGAAAAATGCAAACAAGTAGGGATTGTTAGTTGCATAGAAGCAGACAACTGTCTACTTGATCTCTGCCGAACGCCAGTGCATCTTATTATAGACGCCCTCGGCTATATTTGCCAGATGGTCTCCTATCTTTTCAAGGTTATCAATCAGCGAAACAAATATTACGCCGGTTTTGATGTCGCAGACTTTTTCATTCAGCCGGGCGATATGGTTTTCCTTTATCTCTTTTTGAAGGCGATTTACTTCTTGTTCTATTTCTAATATCCCGGCTGCCTTATGCGCATCTTCATTTTGCATAACACAGGCGGTCTTTTCCATCATCTCTTTTATTTTGTTCCACATAACGTCAAGCTCTTTCATGGCGTAGTCGGAAAATTTATTTTTTTCCATATTTTTCCTGGAAGCCATTTCAATTATGTTTTCCGCATGGTCACCTATTCTTTCTATATCATTGACACTATGTATAAGTACGGGAATCTGGGAGTTTTCTTCTTCTGTCAGTTCTCTGCTTGAAATTTCAACTATGTACTGGGTTATTTCAGATTGAAGACCGTTTATTGCCTCTTCCAGCTTGGAAACTTTTTGTGCTCTCTTAAATCCCTCTCCCTGCAGCCCTTCCATAGCAGTCTTGACGGACCTTGTTGCAAGAGAAAGCATATAGCGCATCTCGTTTCTGACCTGGTCAAGCGCCACTGCCGGGCTTTCCAAAAGGTGTTTGTTAAGGTATTTGGTTCTTTCTTCTATGTCGCTTTCCTTTTTAGGCACAAGCCACACACTCAATTTTTCAAGCGTTCCTATAAACGGAAGAAAAACGGCTGTATTAAATACGTTGAACAGCGTATGCGAAAAGGCAATATAAAACATGATTGTTGAAGCTGTAATCTCGCCCGGGAGAAGAAAGTTGACAGCGTTTGTAAACCATCCAAGGTAAACAAAAACAAGCATATAGGCAACCCCTATTACATTAAAAAGAGTGTGGGACATTGCGGCCCTTCTGGCTGAAAGATTCGCGCCCAGAGCCGAAATCTGAGCCGTGATCGTCGTTCCGATGTTTTCTCCCAAAATAATCGGAACCGCAGCCTCAAAAGGAATGATACCGTTAAAAGCCAGTACCTGCACGAGTGCTATTGTGGCGCTTGAACTCTGAAGAACAACAGTAAAAACAAGGCCGGCTAAAACTCCAAGAATGGGATTGCGGCTGAAGGAAATAAAAAGATTTTTAACATACTCGCTTCCTTTTAGCGGTTCCACAGAATTTCTCATAAGCGCAAGCCCGGTAAAAAGAAGGCCTATTCCAAGTATAACTTCCCCCGTGAACCTTACCTTTCTTGTCTTAGCCGTCTTCATAATCAACACGCCTGCCCCCACGGCAGCAAGGGCATAAGCGGCAATATCGAAAGCTCCGATTATGGACACAATCCAGGCAGTGAAAGTTGTCCCGATGTTGGCCCCGAGCAATACAGATATTGCCTGGACAAGTGTAAGCAGCCCGGCATTTACAAACCCGACTACCATTACCGAGGTGGCGCTTGAAGACTGGACAAGCACAGTTACAAGAATCCCGACCCCCACTCCTACTACCGGCAGTTTGGTCGCCCTGTGAAGAAAGTTTTTAAGGCGGTCTCCTGAAACCTTTTTCATACCGTCGGACATAAGCTGCATTCCGAAGAAAAAAAGCCCCAGCCCGCCTATAAGCGTGAAAACTGACTGGCTAATCATTTTATTTTTTTATCTTCCTTTATATCTACTAACAATTTTTGTGGCTGCCGAAGGCGTTTCTATCGAACATTTACTTTAACGTTTGGAATACCGTGTAGCCTTGCTTTTTAAGCGTAATTTGCCGCAACAAATTACTTTTTAAAGGTTTCTGTCTTGGTCCGCCCGTCCCCAAAATGAGCATTATAATAAGAGTTTGAAGCAGCAGCGGCCAGAGAGCTTCCAAAAAATAATTTTATACTAAAACCAGCAAAAAGGTCAAGTAATTTGTTAAGACTGGCAGTTTATAAAAAAGCACCGGGCCCGGCAAAAAACGGCCCGCTGAAAAGCAAATCAAAGCCCCCATTAACCGCATAACCGCACCGCATCAAAACAGCCCAGGGCGAAGGGCGGGTTTGAAATTACGCCAGTAATTTTAAAAAACTTTCAATCTGTTAATAACCCGGCCCGTAAAAACCCAAGGGCACAATTCACTCCCAGTACCTGGTTCTAAGATACTGCAGCGCTGATTTAGTATCCATCAGGGAACTAACTAGCTTTAATAAAGTGTGCATCAAATTTAATTGATTAATTTTTTTCGCACAAAGAAAATATTGAGTATTTCTTATAGTTTTGAGTTGTCACATCCACATATTTCAAAACGACATCCTCTATTTCGTTCCACATTCCGGAAAAACTGGAAGAAGCTATATGAAGAAGTGGAACCTGCCGCTCCGCTGTGCTTCGCTCTTCCCGAAAACGCTCGACGGCCGCAACCACCCCACATAGCCCCAGCCTTAAAATTATATTTCCCTTAAAATCTGCGGCATTGTATAAACAACCTTCATTTTTCAGTTCTCCGCTCAGATACTTAAAGTCAGTCAAATCTAATATCAAAATTTCCGGATCTGTTATTATCCTCCGGGAATCTGAAATCAATAAACTTTCTCAATAAAGACGACGACTTTATTAAATATTTGCCCGGACCTTTTGGATCGCTATCATCTTTTCTGGTATCAAAAAGCCCGAAATCTACCATTGGTCTTATGAATCTTCCTTCATGCGCGTCTTCCAGAGTCCAGAATTTGGACTCCCATTTTACTCTCTCATGCATGCGCAGTCCGTCAATAATAACTTTTTTTGAAAAATCTTCCGGTTTCGTCCAGTCAGCGCAATGGTTGCGCGCCATAAAAAGAGAAAAATTGACTGTCTGCTGAATCTCCGGAATTTCCGGCCCGAAATGAACAGCATACTCCATATTAAATTTATAAAAAAATATCTTAAAAAGAACTGTGTATAATTCTATACCCGGCCGGTTTAAATATTCTTTTCCGGCTTTCGCTATATGAAAAGCGCCTTTTCTTTTCCTTATGATACCGGCAATGTCGAATATGATCCGCATTATATGCAGCCACCAGAAATCCTGCTCGTTCATAGCCTTCTTCTCATAAAGCCATGTCTCCTGCTCTTTTTTATATTCTGATACTTTCAGAACTTCAGCGACAAACTTCCTGTTGAGATTTTTTGAAACTGTCATTTTAACCGGTGAAAGATCTTTAAAAAGTTTAAGAATTCGTTTTGCATCAATGAAGAACAACGATTTATTCAGCTTCTCTTCTTCAATTTTCTTCGAAAATTTCAAGGGAGATTTCGGAGAATCTACCGGCTCATAAAGAAGCGCGGCCATCATAACAGGCGACAAGCCTCCAAGCTCTGCCCGCGGAGTCCTGTTCTTTTTCATTGAATAATCCATCAGATAATCATTCATCTCTTTTATCGAGGAGAAATCCTTACCCTTTAATATTTCCTTTATCTCAGCTCCGAACGCGGAAGATTTTCCAGCAACCTCCGCATCCATATCACCGGGCAGATCGAGATCTTCTCCGGCCAGTTCATTTTCCGTATCATCCAGCAGCTCGAGGTTCTCTCTTGTCAGCTTGTCCGAAGGCATATAATCAAGCGCCTTCTCCCAGGCTTCGCGCGCATTCTGGAATTCTCCAAGTTCATAATAAACCGACCCTATATTGTTCCATACTTCGTTCAGGTGAAACCTGTCGCATGAAGGATAATTTTCAACGGCTCTCATGTATGCTTTAAGCGCCTCTTTATATTTACCTTGTCCTTTAAGATCTATTCCCAGAATATAATTCGCGCGGGGATGGTTAGGATTTAACGCAAGGCACCTGTCCCTGTACTCATATGATTTTTTCTTATCTGAAAAAGAATAAACGATTGCGTACCTGCATAGAATCTCCGGAGTTTCTCCCGCTTTTTCCTTAGCTTCATCAAGGCATTTTAAAGCTCGGCTTATTCTTCCCTCCTGGGCTGATGCCATAGATTCAACTATCTCAGCGTAAACAGGTTTGCAGCAGAACTTAAATTTCTTTCCGGACGCGCAGGGACAAGGATCATATGTATCCGGAATCATAGTGAGCGCTTCCAGTTCTTCCTCATCAGGCGGTTCATACGGTTTCTCCTTCGCTCCTTCGCTGCCCGCAGTTTCAGTAAAGCTTCTGAATGACCCAATGACAGGAAATGTTATTTCATAAAACGCCCGGACCGGCGCTGTTTTGAATTTAATGCTCTTTTTCGCCGCGTTTCTTTCAAATAATTCTTTTGCCGGATCATTCTGTGAACAATAAAGGATTTCCGGCCAGGACTTCTGCATTTTATACGCATTCTTCATGAGGCTTTCGACTTCGGAATACAGCGGCACCTCATTCATCACAATAGTATGCCCAAAGACAAAACGGCTGCCTATATCCATAAGGAACAGCACATCCGCGGGCTTCTCCGCAACAACTATGTCCATTCTGAATATTAACCAGGCCTCTCCGGGCTCATATTCCGCTAACATGTCAGCATTAATATCGCTGTCCTTTTTCTTCGGAAATTTAATAATTTTACTTTCAGTACCGGACCGCTCCGGCTCCAGATTTTCTGCTGCGGTTTCCAGGAGTATAATAAACCGGAACAGCCTTTTGAACTTTTCATCGCTAAATGCGAACATCATAACTGCCAGATTAAAGACTTCATACACAAGAATATTGCCAGCCGTAAGCTCGACAATTACCTTGTGATACTGAACCGGATCGCCCATATCGGGATCTCCCCATTGTCCGGTAAGTTCCGCTATTTTATCCTTATTAAAAATTTTCTTAGCTTCCTCCGGGATATCGTCTCCAGAAAACAGATACGTTTTGCAGGATGATTTATCTGATGTGTTTTTCAGCGTTCCTGTCTGAAAATGTATCTTTTTTATTCTCCTGTCCGGATTACTATCTTTCATTGCCTTTTTTGTGTTTTTACCTCTTCCATCTCCAGCGCATTTAATAATTCATAATCTCCGTTTTGCACCAAAGCAATAGTATCAGCATTTTGTCCGTAAAATTCTTCCGCAGGCATACCCTCTACAATATATATCTTCTGCTTTTTCATTTTTCCACGAACGAAATAGGTTTTATAGATGAATTCGCCGTTATTGTCTTTATGTACTTTTTGTTTCTTTTTCATTTATTGTCTTACGATAACAATAATATTCGAACTTCGCTTTTGCTGAAATTTCATTATCTTATCTTCATCTGGCAGATATAATCCCCACTGTTTCTTTTATCTTCTCATCCTTTAATTTCTCTTCCATCTCTTCCCTTATCTTTTCCACTTTGCATCCCGCGTGTAATCCGTAATACAGACATGGTTGGATATTACCTGAATCAATTATTCCCGGTATTTTTCTATCTGAAGCATATCAAGAAATGATTTTACCCGTTCGTAAGCTTCCCGCTGAACTCTTTCTTGCTCTTGTAAATCCTCCGTTTCTAAAAAGTTGGCTATCCAAACCGGTCCGGGCGAATCTACAGCAACAAATTTACTCCGTATTTTCTCAAGGCCTTCTTTTACCAGTTTATTGTTCAAGTGCGATTTAAATAAATATGCCAGCTCACTTACACCGCCGGGATAATTTTTCAATAAAAACCAGATATCATAGGCGTCTTTTTCTTTGTATCTATCCCAAAGGGTCATGCCTTTAGTCGTTATAAACGGCACTGCACCTGGAATTTTAAATATAACAGTGTTTACCCCGCCACCGGGCATCTCTTTTTTAAGTTTACATTCCACCGGCTCATCGAATACAAGGTCACAGCCTCTTGCTTTACGGGCATTTATGTCCTGAAGTTTTTGTGTGCTTCTT
>PWMP01000142.1 GCA_003558145.1 Elusimicrobiota bacterium | reverse complement strand
CAGCATCCCGGGGCGCGGCCGAGCTGCCGCAGAATTTCATACATGCCATATCTACAAGATCGTCTCCTACATACATTGCCCGGGCAGCTTCAATTTTCAATGAAGAAAGTATTTTACGAATCAGGCCGAGTTTATCGCTTACCCCTGCATAAACACCATCCATTTTCAGTTCCCTGGCGGCCTTCTTCAAATACTTTGAAGGCCTGGCTGTTATCCAGTATATTCTAAAGTCTTCAGATGATTTTTCTTTAAGAGCTTTCAGGGCAAGTCGATCCCTGACATGCATTATCCTGGGAGATTCTTTTCCGGAGACATAAACCTCTCCTGATGTAAGTACACCGTCTACATCAAAGAATATAATTTTAACATTCTCAAACACAGCGCAGTTAAATCCCCTCCCTTATAATATCGCGTTCATCAATTATGCCGAGCGGCTCACCTTTTGAGTTTACCACCGGCATATTGTCAAACTTTTTCTCCTGCATAAGCTCCTTTGCCTCAATAGCAAGAGTCGCAGGGGTAATAGCAGAAGGATTTGCCGTCATTATTTCCTTTATATTTTTTTCCATTATGTTTTTTTCATCCTGCTGCAGGCGTCTTCGTAAATCTCCGTCAGTAAAGTAACCGCAGAGGCGGCCGGAAGAATTAACAACGGAAACTGCACCTACCCGGGACGCTGTCATCTGCAGGAGAGCGTCTTTTACCGTATCGCTTTCTCTAACTACAGGATTAACTGCGGTGCGGGCTATTATGTCTCCAACTGTAGTAAGAAGTTTTCTGCCAAGAGCCCCTCCCGGATGCAGCGACGCGAAATTTTCCGGTTTAAAACCTTTTTTCTCCAGCAGGGAAAGCGCAAGAGCATCGCCTACCGCAAGCATAACCGTAGTTGAAGTAGTCGGCACAAGGTTCATTGGACAAGCCTCCCGTTCTATTTCTATATGTATCAGGGCAGCACTGCTGCCGGCAAGAAGAGAGGAGCTGTTTCCGCTAAATGCGATTATCGGAACATCAAGTCTTTTAAGCGCCGGCAGTACGGAAGCTATTTCCTCTGTTGAGCCGCTCATGGAAAATATAAGGACTATATCATTTTTGCCTATAACACCCAGGTCTCCGTGAAGGCTGTCGCCGGCATGCAGGAAAAGAGAAGGAGTACCTGTAGAAGAGAGGGTCGCGGCTATTTTTTTTCCTATGAGACCCGACTTGCCGACTCCCATAATAACTGCCTTCCCCTCGCAGGAGGCAATCATTTCCACTGCATTTTCAAAGGATTTTCCAAGTTTGCCAGACATTTTTTTAAGTGCCCGCGCTTCCTGTTTTAAAACTTCTTTTGCTCTTTTAAGGCTCATAAAAATATTCTTATCATTATATACCCCACCGCCAATACAGCATATACAGCAGCCAGAAAAACCGCCGACCACTTCCAGGGCGGCTGCCAGGTTTCCCTGCTGAGTTTTTCTCCGCACCTTTTACAAAATAACGCATCTTGCTTTACCGGCGCCTTACATTTCGGACACTGCATCTACAAGCCCCTCAAACTCCCTGAAACTAAGCTGCGTATCCCTGTCGCTTTTCGCTTCCGAGGGACAAGGATGAACCTCAGCATATATCCCGTCTGCTCCCGCAGCCAGCGCCGCACAACACAGGGGAATTGTAAATTTTCTGCTTCCTGATGTTCCCGTGTCCGTTCCCGAGGGAGGGCTCTGCTGTGAATGAGTAACATCAAAGAAAACCCCGCCGCCGGTTTCTTTCATAATAACAATAGACCTCATATCAACTATAAGGTCATTATATCCAAAACTTGTTCCTCTTTCGGTAAATATCACTCCGCCGCTGCCCGCCTCAAGGGCTTTTTCGCCCTGAAGCCTCATAGCGCGGGGACTTATAAACTGACCTTTTTTTATGTTAACCGGGAGTCCTGTTTTTCCCGCTGAAGCAAGCAAATCCGTCTGGCGGCACAGGAAAGCAGGTATCTGAAGACAGTCGGCCACTTTTGCAGCAAGGACAGCTTCCTGCCTGCAGTGGATGTCAACGAGTACGGGTAGGGATAATTTCTTTTTAACTGCTGCTATCATTTCCAGGCCCTTTTCAATGCCGGGACCGCGAAAAGCGGAAACTGAAGTTCTGTTTGCCTTGTCGTAGGACGCTTTTAAAACAACCGGTATTTTCCGTTTGGAAGCAATATCCTTAAGAAACGCGGCTGTTTTCTCAAGCATTGAAAAATCCTCAATAACACAGGGCCCGGCTACAATTATTTTATTGCCGTCTCCGGCAATTGCGTCTCCTATCTTAATCTCATTCGGATAATTAATCATGGTCCTTAATATTTAAAACATATTCTTCCGCCCTTTTTAAATCTTCAGGAGTATCTATTCCGGGAGAATCACTTACGCAGCACATCATCTTTATTTTCCCGCCCCTTTCCAGTACTCTAAGTTGTTCCAGGCTTTCGCTTTTTTCAAGAGGTGTTGAACCGCGGCTGCAGAATTCTTCAAGAGCTTCCCGGCGCCAGACATATATCCCTAAATGTTTTTTGTAAGTTTCAGCTCCGTGAGGTATCATAGACCTGGAAAAATACATAGCATAATCATCTTCATTCAAGACAACTTTTACAACGGATGTATCTGATGCCTGTTCTTTTTTTATTTCGGTATATCCGGAAACCAGTCCCTCATTGCTCATAAAAGAGAGCTCTATCAGCGAGTCTACAAACTCAGAGTCAAAAAAAGGCTCATCACCCTGTATATTGACTATCACGTCAAAGTCACTGTAGTGTTTTACGGCTGCTTGGAACACCCTGTCTGAACCGGAACCAAGATTAGACGGTGTCATTATTGTCCGGCCACCAAAACTTTCGACTTCTTTTTTCACTTCAATTGAATCAACAGCCACCGCCGTTTCAAGAACATTTTTAAGCTCTGAGGCCCTTTCAAATACCCTGTTTATCAAACTTTTTCCGGCTATGAGCGCAAGGGGTTTCTCCTTCAGCCGCCTGGAGGCCAGGCGAGCCGGAATTATAGCTACCGCTTTTGGGGTCACAGGGCCATCTCTTTTTCTATTTCCGAAACCGTTACCTGAGCTGTTCCCAGCTTGCTGACCGCTACAGCCGCAGCGTAATTAGCAAGTCTGGCCGCATCGGGCATGGAAAGCCCGGCAACTATACCGAGAGTAAATACGCCCGCTACTGTATCTCCGGCGCCGGTAACATCGTACACCTCCCTCGCAGCTGTTTTTATATGACAAGGCGCTTTGCCCTTTTCAAAAACACTCATTCCTTCTTCGCCGCGGGTGATGACAACTGCCCGGCAACCGAGTTTTTTCAAAAGCTTTTCGCCCGCGTCATTCAGCTGCTCCCGGGTATTTATAACAGTCTTAAGGGCTTCCTGGACCTCTTTTTTGTTAGGCGTAACTGCGGTAACACCCTTGTATTCAAAAAAATGGCCTACCTGCGGATCAACTACAACTGGTATATCCCT
>PWMP01000131.1 GCA_003558145.1 Elusimicrobiota bacterium | reverse complement strand
ACTGTACCGGGATTTGCGCCTTCTGCTATTTCTTTAAGAACTCCTGCCCGTCGACCGCTTGCTATATATGTACTGCCTCCGCAAAGCCTGGAAAACATTTTTGCTGCTTCAAGTTTTGTAATCATCCCTCCGACAGCGTAACTGGAACCCTTTTTTCCCGCAAGAGACTCTATTTTATCGTCTATTTTTTCAACTTCTTTAAGAACAATTTTCTTTTCATCCATAAATCCATCCACATCTGTCAGGATTATAAGCATATCCGCGCCCATTTTTGAAGCGACAACTGCCGACAGGCGATCATTATCCCCGACTTTTATCTCATCAACAGTAACAGTATCATTTTCATTAATGACCGGGACTACCCCCATCTCAAGAAGAGTAAAAATAGTGTTGCGTACGTTAAGATAACTTTTTCTTTCCGTCAGATCGGAAGCCGAAAGGAGAATCTGTCCTACTTTTTTACCCACAGCGTCAAAAGCCTGCCGGTAAGCATCCATAAGATCCGGCTGGCCAACGCTGGCCATAGCCTGTTTTTCACTTATTGAAAGATTCACAGGACTGCAGTCCATAGTTCCGCAACCGGCGCCTATAGCCCCGGAGGACACGATTATAACCTTACGTCCGCTTCCTGTAAAACTTTCGCTTTCTTTTGCCAGACGTATAATATTATCCGCGTCCAGACGGCCCCGTCCGTCCGTAAGCACATTTGTCCCTATCTTAATTACTACTATTGATTCTGTCATTATAAAAACAAAAGAATGGACACAGCCTAAGGCCGGCCCATTCTTTTTTTATATCCCTCAAACCCTGCTCAGGCGGGAACAACATCAATATATTTTTTGCCTCTTGTTTTTCGAAATTGGATTTTTCCATCCGCCTTGGCGAAAAGAGTGTGATCTCGACCCTGGCCGACATTTTCACCTGCATGGAATTTGGTACCGCGCTGACGGACTATTATATTTCCGGCAATGGTCTGCTGACCGCCGAAGAGCTTTACACCGAGCCGCCTGCCGGCGCTGTCCCGCTTGTTCTGAACTGATCCTTTTCCTTTTTTATGTGCCATTTTTATTATCTCCCGTTATTTTATTTTCTCTACCCGTATTTCGGTAAACTTCTGCCTATGGCCTACTTTTCTTTTGTAGCCTTTACGGCGTTTCTTTTTGAAGTTAATGACTTTTGCGCTCTTGACTTCGCCTGCGACCTTACCGCTGACTGTAGCGTCCTTTATATAGGGAGTCCCGGTTTTAACTTCGTCACCGTCACGAACAAGAAGCACTTTGTCAAACACATACTTTTTACCTGCTTCAAGGTTAAGGTTGTCTACAAGAACCGTTTCACCTTCCTTAACCATCTCCTGGTTTCTTCCGTTTTCAACTACTGCGTATTTCATAATTTTAATCCTTTTAATTTGGTTTCTTCCTCCGTTTGTCTTGTTATATCCATATCTGCAAGATAAATAAAAACTTCTCCCGTACCGTGTACAACAGCCTTATGAAGATGTCCTCCTATAACTTTGCCGTCATCATCAGCCAGTGAAACATGTAAATGACTGAAAAAGCCGTCTTCACTGTTTATAATATTTCCCGTAAGGGACACTATCTCCCTGGGAATCTGAAAAACGTTTTCTCTGTATTCCCCGCCCCCCATGAAATAACCAAGTTTAATTTCCTTTAGCATACCGGCAGCGCTCATAATAATACCGGTATTTTTTGAGGCCTGTTTAAAAGCTTCGGAAAGCTCCGTCAGAAAGTTCTCGCCTGCATACATCCTGACAGCCAGTATGTTTTCCTTTACTTTGCTTTTCATTTAATTTTAATCTTCCTAACAAGTTTATACAGACCTTGATGTACTTAGATTAACATATAGTTTATAAAAAAAAGGCCTGTATTGTCAAAAAATACTATCAGAGAAGCTCGGCTGCAAGAGCGGCCAGGGGGCTTCTTTCCCCGCTGGTAAGCGTAACATGGCTAAAAATTTCTTTACCTTTAAGCCTCTCCGCAAGGTAAGTAAGTCCATTTGAAGACGAATCCAGGTACGGACTGTCAATCTGATACGGGTCGCCTGTAAGGACAACCTTTGTGTCGCTGCCGGCGCGGGACACGATCGTTTTAACCTCAAGCGGAGTCAGATTCTGAGCTTCATCGACAATCATATACTGCCCCGGAATGCTTCTGCCTCTCATATAAGTAAGAGCTTCAATCTGAAGTTTTCCGGTTTCGAAAAGCTCGTCAACAACTTCAGGAACATTAAACTCGCTTTTCTTCTTTTTAGATTTCCCTGTTGCCGGTGTCCTGCCGCTGACCTCCGCAAGAAACTCAAGGTTATCGTAAAAAGCTCCCATCCAGTTGAAAAGCTTTTCTTCCTTGGTACCGGGCAAATAACCTATATCTCTTCCCAGCGGAACAACCGGACGGGTAATGAGAAGCCGGCGGTAATCCTTGGTATCAAACGTCTGATTAAGTCCGGCGGCAAGAGCTATTAGAGTTTTCCCGGTCCCGGCAATACCGACAAGGCTAACCAGGTTTATTTCCGGTCTTAAAAGAGCTTCAAAAGCGAACTTCTGCTGTTCATTGAGCGCTTTTATGCCCCATATCCTGCTGTCAGCGTATTTTAGCTTAACAATCACCTGCTGATTGCTGTCATACCTGCCGGTAGCTTTTTTCTCGGGGTTTGACGCTGACTTAACAAGTATAAATTCGTTAGCAACAAGCTCCTCTCCTTTAAGAGCCGGCATTTTTCCCTGGGACCTAAATTCATCTACAAGATTGTCTTCTAATTCTATTGTGCGCCATCCGGTATAAAGCTCCTCAAAAGAAACTTTTGCTTTTTCGAAGTCCTGGACTTCAAGACCCAAAACTTCTGCTTTTACCCTCATATTTATATCCTTGGATATGAATATTACCCTGGAACCATTTTCTTTAAGACCCAAAGCTACTGAAAGGATTTCGTTGTCAGATTTTCTTACAAGCGCTCTCGGAACATCCGCCCGGACCTGTGTTTCCACTTTTATAAGCCCTCCGCTTTCAGTAGGAACTCCTTCTGACAGTTTTCCCTTGGAACGCAAAGCGTCAAGGCTCCTTGATATCTTTCGGGCATTTCTTCCTCGTTCATCAGGAACTTTTTTAAGGTTATCAAGCTCCTCTATAACCCTCAAAGGAAGAACTACTATGTTGTCTTCAAAATTATATATGCTGTCGGGGTCGTGAATCAGAACGTTTGTATCAAGGACAAAAGTCTTTTTAGAATTGTTCATATTACATTTTCCTCCAATAGTTCATCCTCGCATAGCTGATAGAAATTACAATATCTGCAGAACTGCCTGTGTTTTGCAAGCGTATATTTTTCCCTTTCAAAAGGCATGTTCTGTTCGGGATCTTTCAAATCTTTCTTCATTTTTTCTATACTCTCTTTTATTTCCTGCACCGCAGTATCCAGAGATTCCGCGGTAATTTCAACGTCCCTGCTTACTCCTGTCAGCAGGTATTCTACGCGGCCGGTCATCTCTTCCGCCGAAACTCCGTACTTATCAGCCAGGTACAGGCAATATACGTGTATCTGGCTGGGGTGGGAGTCGTGCTCTTTTCCGGTCTTCCAGTCAGCAACCACCCATTTGCCCAAAGCGTTTTTATAAACCAGGTCCGGAACAGCGTATATATCCAAGCCGAAAAGGCTGAATGTATCCATACTTTCGTGTATCTTTATACTGTCTCCGCCCTGGGAAAGTATTTCTTCAAAGGTTTTAGATTTAAGTATATTAGGAACAGCGGCATAAAGCTTATCCTTTATTTTTTCAATAACACTCTTAGAAAGGCCATCGCCGTAATAAAAACTGTGAAGCATAAGGTACCTGTTGGGGTTCTGCTGCCATAGCTGGGGATTCTGCGATTCCTTCCAGGCGCTGTTGAGAAGAAACTTGACCTTTTCTATCATTTTATCTTCCGAAGGAAGACGGTTTTCAGATTTGACTATTTTTGCCGCGTATTCCGCCACCTCGTGTACGGCGCTTCCGAGAAGAAGATGAATGCCCGTCAGCTTTTTAAGCCTGTATGCCAGGCGCGCATCTTCGTCCGCATCATCTTCCCAGCCATTGTGGGCTAAATAATAGTTGTAATAGTATTTTCTTCTGCACTCGTCAAAAGTTCCTTTTCTGGACGAGGACCAGCTGAAAACGGGGTAGTCTGTTCGTGTAAAGGCCATTAATTTTTCTCCTGTCAGCTATACTTCTTTTTTATTGATATATATTATAGCATTTCTTTAAAAAAACTCAAAAGTTTGATTTAGCGCCCTAAAACCTATCACTTAAAAGACATTAAAAACTCAACGCTCGAGTAGGCAGTATGGGAGGAGCGGGAAACTTTGACGGCGTTTTCCTGACCGGATAACCCTGGATTTCAGCGAAGAAAAACTAATCCCGCCAGGCCGGCCAGCGGGCAGTAATATCCGAAGTAGTGCAGTTTTTTTGCCAGTATTACTTTTAAAAGTATTTAAATAGCAATATAACTGGCAATCAAAAGCATCCAGAAAAGGTTCCCGTAAGGATTTTTTTCAATAATTCCCGTCCATCCAAGGAAACCTTTTCTAACTCCAATTATATCTTTTCTAAAAACTATAAGAATGGCACCCCCGGAAGGAGTCGAACCTTCGGCACCAGGTTTAGGAAACCTGTGCTCTATCCACTGAGCTACGGGGGTAACGCTTCGGGTGTGATTGTATAAAATTAAAAAAGAAAATTCAAACTTTCTTTTTACCCGGGATTTATTCTATTTCTATAAGTTTGTACCGGCGCCGGCCCAGGCCGATTTTTTCCGCCATCTTAAACATTGGCCCGGGATTTGTATCAGGGTAGCCTTCCGTAAATTTGTCCTGTCCGGGCTTGGCAGCGGAAGCTTTGCTGCGGGGATTGGGCGCAGCTTTTTTTACCAGCTCATACGAGGCGCTGTCTATTGATACCGGGTCGCGGGAAGCGAGTATTCCTATATCGTGCACAAGGGACGCGTCGGAAAAAGTGTAGCAGTCGCACTCCGGAGTTATGTCAATTAAAAAATTAAAATACCATATTTTTCCTTTTTTGGGCTTAACTATCCCGAAGGCGTACTCGGCAAGCTTTTCCTGGGCCTGTGAAAAATCAATGTCCCATTTAATCTTGGCCGCTTTTTCGGGGCAAACCATTATGCAGTGCCCGCATCCGGTGCATTTGCTTCCCGTTATGACCGCTGTTTTGCCCCTTATTTCAATTGCCCCGGGCGCGCACCAGCTTACGCACCTGCCGCAGGCAGTGCAGAGTTTCTGTTTTATATATGGAGTTACGGTTGAATGAAGGGAAAGTTTTCCCTGTTTGCTGGCCAGTCCCATGGCGATATTTTTAACGGCTCCCCCGAACCCGAAAATCTCGTGACCCTTAAAATGAGAAAGGACCACCATCGCTTTTGCCCTGTGCGCCTCGCCGGCAACCTTGACCCGGTCGTAATGGGGAGTGTTTACCTGGACTTCAACATAGTTATTGCCGTCTATACCGTCAGCTATTACCACCGGGGCTCCGGTCGAGTAAAGAGTGAAGCCGTTTCGTTCGGCAACGCAGGCATGGCTGACCCCCTCCGAGCGGGGACCGGCGTAAATAGTGCTGGCGTCAGTTAAAAAGGGATGGGCTTTCGCTTTTTTTATTTCTTCAACGAAAGGCCTGACAAAAGCGGGCCTGAGGTGAGTCGTCAGTTCCGGCTCGCCGAAATGCAGTTTAATCGCAACCGTGTCTTTCTCCCGGAGCTCCGCGGCAAAATTTATTTTTTTTATAAGTTTTTTTGTTTTGTCTATCAGGGAGCTTCCGGGGCCGCACCTTCTTGACGCAAAATATACATCACTCATTTCTTATTAAACTCCGTAGTTATTTTTTCCCTCGCCTGCTCTATACTGATATTGTTTTTTCCTGCAAGCTGTTTTAAGTCATCATATTCGGGCTTAATCCGCACTTTCCCCGAAGGCAGAATATATTTCTTGATCCTGCAGGCGCCAAGAGAAGTTTTATAGTCTACTGTTTCTCTTTTGAGTACTGACCTGCCGGTATTTTTAAGCCGTATGCCGGCGGTAGTTGTGTTTTCAAAAATTATATTCTGTACAGCCTCAAGATTTTTTTCATCTGCAAGTATTGTTATCAGGTGGCCGGGGCGGGATTTTTTCATTACGACAGGCGTTATCCAGAAGTCAACGGCAGACAGAGATATCTTTTCGGTAAAAAAGGCAATATCTTCAGGAGTCATGTCGTCAATGTTAAATTCTATTTCAGTTATGCATCCGGCCTGTGAATAAAGCGCTTTTTCTCCAATAAAGACTCTCAAAATACTGCTTTTTCCTATGCCGTAGCCTATTTCGCTGACAAGCATATCGGGACGGGCCGACCGGCCGGAAACTTTCAGAAGCGCGGCGGCGGACGGGGTCACCATCTCTTTTTCGGATTGGGTAAAGGAAACACCAACGCCTTTTAATATCTCCGCGGTCGCGGGCGAAGGAATCGGTATCCTGCCGTGAGCGGTTTCAGCCGTTCCGCAGCCTAAAAGCGGCATTGAGAAAAAAATCTCCTGCCCCTGCGTCAATATGTGAAACGCGCTTATTTCGGCAATTTTCCTGGGAACGGACAGCTCATGAAGTTTTACCTGCTGAAGTTTTATTCCGTGTACAGCCGCTTCCGCCCTGAAAATTTCGCTGTAAGTATCAATGACTTTTTTAATGGTTTCTTTTTCAAGAGACGAGGATTCAACAAAATTTTTTATACCCTCAAAGTCCGCAGGAGCTTTGTTGCCCTCAAGTTTAAATGATACTTTTGTTCCTGATATGCCGTTGATTCGTGATTTCTCCCTGTGAACTGTTATTTTAGTTCCCCTGAAAGCGTTAAGGCTGTCTTCTATGCGGCTGCAGGAAGCGCTGTCCATAAGCGCCCCGCACAGCATATCTGCCGAAGCCCCCTGAAAACAGTCAAAATATATCATATTTTTATGAACTTTCCTCTTTACCGGCTGCAAGGGAGTTTATTGAGGCCGCGGCGCAGGCGGCTCCGAACCCGTTATCTATGTTTACCACTACGACACCCGGGGCGCAGGAGTTAAGCATAGTAAGAAGCGGAGCTATTCCTCCGGCTCCAGCGCCGTAACCGGTCGAGGTAGGCACCGCGATTACAGGCTGTTTTACACAGCCGCCCACTACGGAAGGAAGAACTCCGTCCATTCCGGCTATCACAATTATTACGTTGGAATCCTCCAGCTCGTCAAGAGATGAAAGCATCCTGTGAACACCGGAAACTCCCGCGTCATATATCTTTTTAACACTGCACCCTTTTGCGGCAAGAGTCCAGGCGGCCTCCTCGGCTACAGGCAGATCTGCCGTGCCTGCGGTAATAACGGGAACAGGCGCGCCGCAGGCGGCGGGATACTCACCGGCGTAAAGTATTCTGCCTTCGGGACTGTAACGGTGCCCGGGAATAGGATCTTTTATCTGGTCGTATTTTTGCCCGTCAAGCCGGGTTACAAGAACGCTCCCGTGATTTTCATAAATCCTGCGGGAGATTTCCTGTATCTGAAGGGCTGTTTTTCCTTCAGCAAATACAACCTCCGGGTAGCCGGTCCTTATCTCCCTGTGAAGGTCAACTCTGGCATAACCCATATCAAGGTAGGGCAATTTCTTCAGATTCTCCAACGCCTTATCTTCGCTCAGCTTTCCGTCTTTGATATCTTTAATTATCTTTTTTAATCTTTCTTCTTTCATTTATTCAACAACCGGTTCATTTTACCGCTCCTGAACCCTTCAAGGTCCGCAGAAACGAATTTGAAGCCAAGTTTTATGAGCTTACCGCTTACCTGCCGCCTTGTTTCAGGGGCGGTAAGTTTTGATATATCTTTTTCCTGTACTTCTATGCGCGCTTCGTCCCCGGAGCTCCTGACCCTGACAGTATCAAAACCCATTGAAATCAGAAACTCTTCCGCTTTCCCGATTCTTCTAATAAGTTCAGTTGTAACAGGGGTACCGTAAGGTATCCTGGAAGCAAGGCATACGGTCTGCGGCCTGCCGGAGCCCTCTATTCCCAGCTGCCTTAGGGCCTGCCTTATGTCTTCTTTAGTCCATTTAAAGCGCCTCAAGGGGCTTATAACATTAAGCTCCTCAGCCGCGGTCATGCCCGGCCTGTGATCGTTTTCTTCATCATAGTTGGAACCGTCAAGCACATTCAGGATGCCATTATCACGGGCTATTTCTCCGACTTTTTCAAACAGCTCTTTCTTGCAGTAATAGCATCTGTTTGAGGGATTGGATATAAAATTTGTATTATTCGTCTCCGAAGTTTTAATTGTGATATGCTTCACTCCTGTTTTTCCGGCATGCCCGGAAGCAATTTCAAAATCCTGTTTCGGATAAGTTTCGGAAAGCGCTGTTACGGCAATAAGCTTTTCAAGGCCGGCGTCTTTCAGCATATAAAGAAGAAGGGTGCTGTCTACACCGCCGGAATAGGCAAGAGCGGCGGTTTTAAGTCCGCTCAGGTAGGATTTTGTATCTTTAATTTTGTTGTTCAAGCCCTCAGCCAATTAATCGCAGGGGAGTTTCATCCTTGAATATGAGGGATGCCCCTTTAACTTTTCTCCTCCGTTGAGGCCATCAAGCTCTATAAGAAAACTTATGCCAACTATTTCAGCTTTTAGTTTTTCAAGAAGTTCTATAGTAGCAGCTATTGTCCCTCCCGTAGCCAGAAGATCATCCACTATTACAACCTTTTCTCCTTCCTCAATTAAGTCACTGTGCATTTCAAGAGAATCTGTTCCGTATTCAAGCTTGTACTGGGCAGACAGCGTGGCGGCCGGAAGTTTTCCTTTCTTTCTTACAAGGACAAGTCCCGCATTAAGCCTCAGGGCCAGCGGCGCACCGAATATGAAGCCCCTGGATTCTATGGCTACAACCTTATCAATTTTTTCTGACTTAAAAAGCGACTCCATCCAATTGACTGCTTCGTTAAAGGCCTCAGGATTGTTAATAAGGGTTGTTATATCCTTGAACTGTATACCTTTCTTGGGAAAATCCGGAACGTTTCTTATGAATTTTTCAAGGTCCATTTAAATACCCTCCTTTTCACTTTTATCAAGTTCAACCGCTACTTTTTTAAGTTTCTTAATGGCTTTATTCTGAATCTGCCTGACTCTTTCTCGCGATATATTAAGTTTCTGTCCGACATCCTGAAGAGTGTGGGGGTGAGAGGTTCCCACTCCGAACCTAAGCTTTATCACCTGGCTTTCGCGCTCTGAAACAGATTCTAAAAGATCCTCTATCTGCTGATGCATTCCTACAAGGCCCATCGCATCTTCCGGGTCATAATGGCCCGAAGCCGCTATAGTGGCCTTAAGAGGTATATCTATTTCATTTGATATCGGCGCGTCCAGGGAAGGTATCTCGCTGAATATCTTTATATAGTACTGGAATCTTTTGATGTCTTTTTGTTTGAACCCGGTCTTTTTTGCAAGTTCTCTTATATCAGGGGTTCTGCCTGTCTGTTTGGTGATCTTGTCCCATGATTTCATAAGGGTTTTGAAGTTGTTGTATATGTATACGGGAATGTGTATTGTACGGGTGTGCTCAAGTACGGCGCGGCTTATATATTCCTTTATCCAGTCATAGGCGTAAGTTGAAAATTTCGTCCCTCTTGAAGGGTCATATTTATTTGAAGCCGCTATAAGCCCTATGTTTCCCGCCTCTATAAGATCGTTCAGGTCAACTCCCTCACGGTTGTACTTTTTTGCTATGCTTATCACCAGGCGCAGGTTGCCTTTAATCAGGCGCTGCTTGGCTTTGCTGTTGTGTTTTTTTTGCTTCAGTTTCAGTTTTAAATCCTTCATTTCTTCCTTTGAAATGGTGGGAATCTTTGCGACTTCTTTTAAATAAAGCTTTATTGAATCCATTTTAGACATAATTAAAATTCCTTTAACGCTTTCTACTTATCCTTCAGCCGGACTCTCTTACGGAAGTAAATGAAGTGGATTTTCAGGGGTTTCCTTATACCTTATTTCAAAATACAACCTCGGAGTCTCAGCATTACCGGTACTTCCTACTTCAGCTATTTTTTCACTTTTTTCAACTTTCTGCTCTTCCTGAACGGTCATATTTCCGTTATGCGCGTAAACCGTGACATAGTCATTTTCATGCTCTATAATAATTGTATTTCCGTAAGCGCGGAAGTTTTCGCTGACAAAAATCACCCTTCCTGCTTCCGAAGCCAGCACCGGAGTTCCCTCCGGAGCCCCTATTGTAAGTCCCAGGTAACGCCTGGTGCCTTCGCGGCCGAACTTATGAATAATTTCTCCCCTGACAGGCCATATAAAACCAATATCCTGTACAGTAACTGTTCTTGCAGTAATCGGGCGGCGCGCTCCGGGAACGTAAATATGCTGACCGGACTGTATTCTATCGGGATCCGGAAGATGACGGGTGTTGGCCCTTACCAGTTCGGCAGACTTAATGCCGTAAGCCCGGGAAATACTCCATACCGTTTCACCTTCCGAAACCTTGTGGTATATGCCGGGGCCTATATATGTGCAGCCCTGAACAGATAAAAACACGACTGCAGCAAAAACAAAGAGCTTAAGTTTCTTTTTGCAGCAGGAAAAAATCTTTTTAATATAAATATCTGTTTCAGGCCCTGACATCGAAACTCTCACATTTTTCTTCAGTAGAGAAAGACCAATCTGTTTCAAGGGCTCTAACGTCAGCAGCCTCCGGGCCCTGCCGTATAACCCCAATCAGTTCATGCAGTAAGTCTTGAGCCCCTTCGGCAACTATTTCCACTTTTCCGATGGGAAGATTCCTAACATAACCGCGGATTCCAAGATTTTTTGCGGCTCTTAGCGTAAAATAACGGAAACCCACCATCTGAACTGTTCCCGATACCGTTATTTTTACTTGTTTAGTTTTTCCAGCCATATTTTCCAATAAGTGGAACAAATCTGCAACCGCCGTGTGACTCGGATTTTATCCCGGAAGACGTTTTAACAAAAACCATCAATTCCTGAAGCAGCCTGCTGCCTGCAGGAACAACCAGCCTGCCCCCTTCTGCCAGCTGCTTAAATAGGGGCAACGGCGGTTCGGGAGCCGCTGCCGTCACAATAATGCTGTCGTAGGGAGCATTTTCCGGCCAGCCCAGGGTCCCATCTCCCACGAGTATTTTTATATCATTAATCTGCAATTTTTTCAACAATGCTTCAGCCCTGTCAGCAAGCTCTTTTTTTCTTTCAACAGAGTATACTTTTGCGCCCATAGAGTGAAGGATAGCTGCCTGATAGGCGCAGCCGGTGCCTATTTCAAGAACCCTGCCTCCCGGTTGAACACAGGCAAGTTCTGTCATAAGGGCTACAATATAGGGCTGTGATATTGTCTGACCCGAACCTATAGGGAGAGGATAATCTCCGTATGCTTCAGATACCTGGCCAGGGGGAACAAAGATATGACGGGGAACTTTTTTAAATGCGTCCAGGACTTTTCCATCCGAAATACCGCGCCTTATCAGCTGGGTCCGTACCATTTCCTCGCGTTCGTTTTGGCGGTTCATGAAGATTTTTACATGCTTGTAATATCGTCTCTTAAATCGCTTTCGTTTCCAACTCCCAGATGTTCGGAAAAAAGTTCGGCCTGCTCCGGCGCACCCTTTTTGTATTCTTCAACTTGCTGCTTATATTCGTCCGGAAGATATACCCTGACAACCTCATACTTAAGAGGTATGTCTTTTATATAATTATTTCCGTCACGAGCGCAGAACTTTCCTGTCATGTCATCCAGCAGGCTTAGAGCCTTGACGTTATCATTGTCCTTGAGGTCAGAGACATTTTCAAATTCCATAAACTGCTGCTGCAGCCTTACATCGTTTCTCAATATCATTATTTTAACATCCGAATAATCTTTGAATTTTTTACGCAACTCACTTTCCATTATCTCTTTTGAAACCATCTGGCTGACTTCTCCCACATTATGAAAAAAGTTTTCTATTTCCATGGCTTTGAAATAAGGCATCTGGCGGCGCAGCAGCAGATTTCTCCACTGGCGGCCCAGGCGGCCCTTCTTTCCCTTACTGTTACTCCAGGAAGGAACCGTTGTGTGGAGAGCAAAGTCGGTTATTGATTTAAACCTGGAAAGGTTTTTCATAGGGTTGCCAAGGCGCATTTCTTTTAGTACTTCCGGAATAAGTTTGCCGAAAGCAAGGTCGTAAAGTTCGTTTTTTTCATAAAGATATACGTGACGGAACATATTAAATCTTGTCTGAAGAAAAGTCCTGAACGCCGGCATCGCGCTTTTTTTAAGGGTGAGCCCATTTTTAGTGATAATGGTACTGTCAAGTAAGTTTCTGTAATTTATTTTGCCAAATTCGCTGGTCCCGCAGAAATATTGGTCCCTGAGGAGAAAATCCATAGCGTCCGCTGAATAAATACCAAGCATTATTTTGGCAAAAACCTGCTCCCAGAGGGAGTAGTTTTTAAAATTGTCCGGCATTTTTATGAACTTTGTTATTTGCTCGGGAGAAATTTCTTTTTTGAAAGAACCGTGGGGTGACCTTTTTATATTTTTAATCCTGTCGCCGAGTTCTTTAATTATTACCGCTGATGAAATATCTTCATGGGTTTTTTTATAGTTAGGGTAGGTGTATACCTCGTCCAGAAGATGTCCAAAAGGGCCGTGTCCTATGTCATGAAAAAGACCTGCCAGGCGAAAAAGCTCTTCAACATAATTTCTTTCAGCCGGTATTTCCGCACCGGGAAAAGCTTTTTTAAACATCGGGTACAGCTGCCAGGCCATATCCCCTGCCATCTGCATAACGCCCAGAGAATGCTGAAATCTCATATGTATGGCGTTGGGATATATCAGCCAGGCTGACTGAAGCTGAAAAACCTGCCTCAGTCTCTGCACCCATTCAGAGTCAATGAGATCTCTTTCTGTTACTTCACCGTCTTTTTCGGGAATAGTGTAATATATATAGTCGTGTATAACGTCTCTTATATTACCAAGTTTGCGGCTCATTCGCCTCCCTTGCTGCCGGCTGCCTGCTTTATATCAGCAACCTTGTCTTTTTTCTCCCAGGGGAAATGTTCCCTGCCAAAATGTCCGTAACAGGCTGTTTCCCTGTAAATAGGCCTCCACAGATCAAGTTTTTCTATTATACCCGCTGGAGAAAGATCAAATACTTCCCTGACTATTTTTTCTATTTCAGTATCCGGGATTTTTCCTGTTGAATCCGTATCAACAGTTATATTCATGGGTTCCTTAACTCCTATTGCATAAGCTATGTGAACAGTGCATCTTGAAGCTATGCCGGAAGCAACAATGTTTTTTGCGACATATCTTGCCGCATATGTTGCGCTGCGGTCAACCTTTGTAGGATCTTTTCCGGAAAAAGCGCCGCCGCCGTGGAGAGCCATGCCGCCGTAGGT
>PWMP01000102.1 GCA_003558145.1 Elusimicrobiota bacterium | reverse complement strand
AACCTGCTTGGAGTAAACCATGTGTTTCAACCCCTAAAAATCGGAGCGATGTTTCAGACAACCTTAAGCCCCTGATGATTGCTTAAATTTATCGTTTCAACCCCTAAAAATCGGGGCAATGTTTCATGGCATAGTAAAAAAAGCCCGTCCCCACCATCAAAGGTCCAGGGCCTGGTGCAAACACCATCCATGAGAATAGCACTTGAAAGAGGATATTTGGACCATTTGATGACTCATTGAAACGTTTTAAGATATGGATGAAAATCATTTTTCATATTCGTTTAAAATCAAATACATTATAAAAACCTTAAGTTCAAGAAGTCTTTAAAAGCATTCTTAAAACCTACTCCAACAGTTCCAATTTAAATCTGACATAAAAGAAGGCAGGGCAATTTAAACTTATCGCTTATGATTGAGCTGAAGCACTTATGTTGGGAAGCCCTGAACTCCCAGAGCTTCCCTGATTGAGATCCTAATTTTCAACTACCTCACCAAAAGGCCTATCCTGCCTATGGGGCATTGACCTGATTCGACATATGGATTTTCTATGCCATGACGTTTACCCCCTGTTCTGAGGCATGTTTCTTTCTCATAATCCCTGCTCTGAGCTGTCTTTTTCTGGTTTGTCCAGAATCAATTTCCGGCCTTTGCTTCAACCGCTTACTGCGATTACCTAATGTTGACTAAGTTTTCTGTCAGACAAGTGTAGCATTAAGACATGTCACCTTAGCAGGCCATATCTGGCAACAACATGTGAGGAGAAAGGGGTTTTATCTCTCCCGAATCCATTTCCACCTCATTTTTGACCTTTGATATGGACAGTTGATCTAACGCCCGTCTCTCATCGTATTGAGCATCTTTGAATGAGGACTTTTTGCTTCCTTAATCCTTGCCCTGCCTTGATTAGAGCCCTATTTTCTCTGGATTTTTCCCTTCAGTTTCTTTCCGGTTAGATATGCAGCTAACCGCCAGGAACAACTATACTGGACAAGTTGAAAAGAAATTAGCGCCAGGGGGAGAGTTTGAATTTATGACTGACTGGGGTGGAAAGCTTGTGGGTAATTCCACAAGGCTGGCTGGATTGATTCATTGTGCCAAGTATTACCACCGACCCCATCAATATGAGATTGAAGAATCCACCATGAAAACAGCCATTTCTATGGCAGATGCCTTAGCGGATCATGCAAAAGTGGCCTTTCAGCTCATGGGAAGGGATAAAAGGATGGAATGTGCGCAAGCTATTAATGACTGGCTGATCAGGGAAAGGATATCATTTTTCACTGCCAGGGACGCCTTGGAGAAAATTAAAGGAAAATTCCCTACCATGGCAGAAGTGAATGATGGTCTATTGATGATGGAGGAGAGATACCACATATCAAAGGTAGACATCAGACGCTCCGGCCCAGGCAGGAGATCTAGCCAACGGTATCAGGTCAATCCGTATAACTTGTAAATGATGAACCCTGTTCGCATAATTCGCACAATTCGCAAATTGAACTTGAAAATGAAATCTGCGGATATTGCGAGCGGGGTTCCCACATGTCAGCAGAAAGGGGGTGATAAAATAAGACATGACAACATTCTGAACGCTGCTCTGGTGTCTAAGATGGTCAACTCGGTTAACAATGTAACTGTTTAATAACCTTTATCAATGGAGATTTATGGACCCTCTACTAAAAACAGGCGAAGTGAGTTTGATGCTGGGAATGAAAAAGTCCACCCTTGAAGCCTGGCGCTTCTACGGGAAAGGACCCAAGTTCCTGAAAATTTCCAGAGCTGTCAGGTACAGACTGGAAGACATACAAGAATTCATTAACGAATCTGTAAAACATTCAACCTCAGAGTACGATAATTGTCGCTCATGAGCTATAAGCGTTCAGTTTTTCAGGCAGGACCGGTCAAAGAGACTGCTCCTGTGGGTGTCGAAGTCTTACAAGAAGAAGTTAATTACAAAACAAGTGAGGGAAAAACACAAACACAGCCAGCTAAAAAGACTGAGAAGACAATGAGCATCTACCTGTCCAATACTTGTGAGTTTGAGATGCAAGAGGAGTTGATGGGGAGTGTGTTTTCAGATCTTACACTGGATAATCCAGAATATCAGAAAGCTCTGAAATATGGGAAGTATGGGAAAACTAAACATTCACCACATATCAGTCTCTTCAAGAAAAATGTGGAAAATGGTAGAGTCATTGTTCCCAGGGGCTATATAAAACCACTGTTGAAGTTATGTACCCAATACAATATTCAACCAAACATCATAGACCAAAGGAAAACGCTGAAGGAGATAGATTTTACCTTCAATGGCAAACTCAGAGACTATCAGGACGAGGCTGTTCAGGATATCCTTTCTGATTCTCAGGGGGTATTAGTATCCCCTCCAGGGGCAGGAAAAACAGTTATAGCCTTGGCTGTTATAGCTGAAAGAAAACAGCCCACTTTGATTCTGGTTCATACAAAGGAACTTCTGAATCAATGGGAAAGGAGAATTAAGCATTTCTTAGGGATAGAGTCCGGAATTATTGGAGCAGGGAAGATGAACATTCAGCCTGTGACAGTTGGAACTGTCCAGACTGTTAATAAACATCTTTCCTCCCTCCCTGAGAAGTTTGGTCAGGTGGTGGTGGATGAATGCCACAAAACACCTGCTTCCACCTTCTCTCATTGTGTTCAGGCTTTTGACTGTAGGTATTTGTTAGGACTTACAGCCACTCCCTTCAGAAATGATGGACTAGGGGAACTGATCCCTGTCCACCTTGGAAGAACCCTCCATAAGACTGACAAGGAGAAGCTGAAAGAGAATGGTTCCATACTCAAGCCTGAGATTATTAGAAGAAAAACTTCCTTCTCCTTTGACTTCAGGGACAATTATCAAGACATGATGAGAGCCTTAATTGATAATGAAGAAAGAAACAGTCTCATCATTCAGGACTTGAGAGAAAGCCTGGGACAAGGGGAAACAGCCCTTGTGGTTTCCAACAGAATTGACCATCTGAAGAATCTTAGAAGCCTTCTGAACATGGAAGGAACAGAGCTTCTGATAGGAAAAACACCAACAAGGAAAAGGGAGAAGATTGTTAGAGACTTGGAAGAAGGCAGGGTGAAAGCCCTGTTCGCCACATTAAGCCTTCTTTCAGAGGGGTTTGACTGTGACGGTCTTTCCAGTCTGTTCATCACTTGTCCAGTGAAGTTTGATGGAAATTTGGAACAGGTGGTGGGAAGAGTTGTTAGACCAAAGGAAGGGAAGCAGGCAAAAGTTTATGACTACATGGACCTTGAACAGTCCATTCTCCAGGGGCACGCTTACCAACGAGTAGCTGTTTACAACAAACTATAAGGAGAACTTATGTGAACTACTCAAAACTGGGATATCGGGGAGAAAATGGACATCATGAGAACAGCAAAAATGTTTATAAACTGATTTTATGATATTTCTCTTCCCTGACTTGGCCCTCTCCATTCTAATGAGTGGAGGGGGTCTTTTTTTTTTTTT
>PWMP01000218.1 GCA_003558145.1 Elusimicrobiota bacterium | reverse complement strand
TACCGTGGCAAAACCCGCAAGGGAGGAACCTTCAGCCCCGTAACGCGACACATCCGTTATATCATAACTTATGCGCCTGACCCTTTCCCCGTCCGGCCTGTTATTCAGTATAGCCCCGGCCACTCTCGTCCTGACTGCAGGCGTGCGGAATTTGACCTGGGGGTAGACCCTTCCGGAAGATGAGACATACTCGGGAAATTTTATGTCGTTACCGGCTATTTCAATCTCCCTTATCTCCACCACGTCGTTTATAACGACTGTAGCCATATCTCCCCTTATATCAACGCTTGTTACCGAAATATCAGCCTTAGAGGGAGAAACGCATATAGCTGCCGTAATGACAGCGGCGGCAAATAAAACTGTTCTTCTCATTTTTTTATCTTTCCTTAGTTAAATTATAATGTGAAAACCTGTTTTTCGCAACAAAAAAATAGCAATAATCCCGTCAGCCTTAACCCTGTTTTTTATCTTCTTCCAATTTTTTACTTTCAAGAAGTTTTAAATCCTCAATATCCACTGCCCGGGGGGTTTCTGACTGTACAGCTGCCTTTTTAAGCTTAATCATATCATCAAGGGAAGCAAAATAAGTTTCTTCTTTTCCTAATTTACCCGGAATCCTGTTTTTCATTATCTCTCTGTTTTCTTCAGGTGATAAACTGTCAATGCCGGTAATAATATCTATCCTGTTTGGTTCAAAGCCAAACTGTATGATCTGATTTTTCTCTTTAAAGTCATCCGCGGTCAGGCCCAGGTCTTCACCGAAAAACTTCTTAACCGATTCCAGCATTTTTTTGCTGTTTTTTACTCCGGTTGATAGAAGAATGTCTATGTCTTTAGAATAACGCGGCCTTACATAATGTGTAACTGCTTCGGCGCCGATTATGCAGTATTCAACCCTGCATTCGTTAAGAACCCTTATGAAATCAAAGAATGTTTTCTTTCTCACCGGACAGTATCTCCTGATTTTTTAATCTTAATTACAGGAGATATCTCTCCGGGTTTTATTCCTTTCAGCCGGCAATAAACCTCCTTAAGGTAAAAAGACGACTTATGCCTTTGACCGGGAGAAAGCGATTCTTCATATTCCCTCTCCCAGTTTCTTGCTTCTTTAAATGATTTGGCAATATTTACTGCGGCCTTGCTTTTTCCGCCTATCATATTAAGGACTATTTTTTTATACGCCGCATATAGGGGATAATCTTTATTAAGGCTGTAATATTTCATATTTTTTTCTTTTTCTTCTGAAAACAGCCCCTCCTCTATTAATTCTTTTAATTTTTTCTTCAGGTTTCTTTTGTCCAGTTCAAGCTTTCCGCATATTTCATTTAAATACATACGGCTATCTTCATGCAGGAAAAAATATCCCAGAAGCTCTTTTGTAATTTTTGATCTTAACGATATCATTTGGTTCATCTATTCTCTATTACACTTATAAGTGTAATAAATTACACCTTTACTGTCAATGAATAAAACGCCCCTGATTAGAAGCGAACAGAAGTAGAAAAGCGGTGGTGACCAAAGTGGCCGCCGAGTTCGCTGAAAGAAAGGAAAGCGGCATAATCAAGCCGGAGGGTTATAACATCTATCCGCCAGCCGTAACTGGCCCCCAGTGAAAATTCATCACGGTTCACTCCCGCCCTGAAGCCCGTTCTGTTTAAAACAAGCCATCCTTCTATACCCAGCGCAAAGTTTATTTTATCGGAGGCCTCTCCCATATCCTGGTCCCTGTAGGAAATAGCCAGCTCCGGTATCATTTCCTGGAAGAAAGCAACATCCATAAGGCGGTAACCGGCGCCTACTTTAATCTCCATAGGCACGTTATCCGTACTTTCAACACCTACATCCGCGGGTATAATATTCTTGACAGAGAGTCCTATAGGCACTTCCCACATTGGTTCAAAGAGCACGCCTAAATCTGCGGTAAAAGCGTTTGCCGAAGAACCGTGATCGTCCCAGAAGGGGTCGTCTTTATCGGCCTGCTCTCCCTTCTTATAGAGAAACTCATGGCTTAAATACCTGAAACTAAGCCCTGCCGCCAGGCGCATGGGATAAATATCAATCAGGTCCGAAAGGTCTTTTGCGGCAGTAAGCCGCAATGCGCGCGCCCTGTATATATCGTCTCCCACAAATGAGGTGTAGGAGAGACCGAAATTGGCAATACCGTATACGGGATAAACGACAGAAGCGAAATTGTACCCGAGGTCCACATCCGGAAGCCCCATAAACGGGCTGTAATATTCAAACATTCCCTCACGCGCATAGACATTGGCAAGAGCAGCAGGGTTCCACTCGGGAGCCGATGCGTCATCGGCGCTGGCTATAAAAGCTCCTCCCTTACCGGCTCCTCTTGTCCCGTACCCGGGCTCAAGAAACGCTCCCCGCACCTGCGAAAAGGAACAGGCCGCAATTATTACCGCATATATGGTTTTTCTCAAAATATTGGTCATTTCACCACCGCTATGGTCCCGTATTCATAATCTCCGTCTACCGTAAGCACCCTGTAGATATAGAGCCCTGACTCTATTGTCCCGGTAACGTGATTGGAGTTTTTGGGCTGCCAGGTAATATATCCAGTTACAGGGTCTTTATCGGCCTCTTTAAGCTCAGAGACGGTACGACCTCTTACATCAGTAATAATCACTTCTTTAGCCTGTGCCCCGAAACTTATCCCCTCATCTATGTTATTGGGAGTAACAAAACTCCTAAGCGGCTTATGGGTATCCCTCAGCGTTGTAGCTGCCAGTATTTCAATATAGCCGTCGGGGTCATAATCCCCGTCACTGTTAAGCGCAAATATTCTGTAAGCATACTCTCTTCCCGGTATAAGCCCTGTATCAGTATATGTTACCTTGCTTGAAGCCGTCCTGGTATCTATAAACTCACCGTCCCGTTCAATACGGTAGGTTACGCCGGAAACTCCTTTCCATTTTATTGTTATACTTGTCTCATCTGTTTCCGGCCTGTAATCATCATAGTCAGGATCGCCTTCCTCAACTTTAACCGGCCGGGCCTGGAACGTATAAACTTCCGCTTCGGAAGACTCTGTTTCTATTCCATTAATTATTGCAATCACAGAACCGTAAATTTTAGTATCCGGATCAAATTTGGCTTCGGTTACATAGGATGTTTCAGCAGTAGTTGATGTCTGCAGGTTAAAGGGATCCGTCCCGTACCTTAGCACATAACGGTCAAGGTCCAATGCATCCGGCTCATCTTCCTCATCCCACTCCCATTCAAATTCAACCGAAGCCGTTGTTTTGGCTCTTCCTGAAAGAACCGGACCCACTCCCAGGGTATTGGTTGAAACATCTATGGAGTCCGTAGGTATTTCATTCTGATTATAAGCCCAAACACGGAAGTAATATGTCGTAAGTGGTTCCAGCCCTGTTACAATTGTCATTGTAGAAGTAAGTCCGTCATCAAAAGCCACATGGGTAGATACAGCTACAGAAAAATTTAAATCCGTGGAATAAGACACCCCGTACCTGGTATAAG
>PWMP01000123.1 GCA_003558145.1 Elusimicrobiota bacterium | reverse complement strand
TTTGATTGCTGCGTCAAACTGAAACAGCAGATGCTTAAGCAGGGACTGCGCGTTGAACTCAACCTCAAGGATGAAAAACTCGGAAAGAAAATATGGCTTTCAAGAAAAAAAATTGTTCCATATATGGCAGTAGCCGGCGACAGGGAAATTTCCGAGGGAACCCTTTCTGTCAGAAAACTAGGCGGGGGCGAAGCGGGAACAGTTAAAAAAGAAGATTTTATAAAAAACCTTATAGAAGAAGCAGCTTCAAAGAGCATCCCTTCCGATTTATAATATCCATCTGATTAGTCTGTTTTTCTCTTTACAATCATATTTATAAATACTGAATTCGGAATTATAAATTCTTCACTTTTGTTCCGGAGAGTTACGGCAAAAAGATTTATTGTTACTATCTCTCCCGAAAAATGTTCGGCTGTTATAAGATCTCCTTTTTTATATTCCCCGCGGATAAATTTTGAAGCGGTTATATTTGCAATTATATCCCTTCCCCCGGTAAAAAGCATTATAAACAGCAGAACCGGTATTACTCCTATAATTATTACAGACAGCTGAATGGATACTGCTCTTGAAATTCCAAGATAATCCAGCGCAAGCAGAAATGAAAGGGCAATGGTCATATAACCAGCCGCTTTTCCCGCAAATAAACTGAAAGGAATTTTTGCCACCAGGGCCGCCTTGTATATCAGTTTGTCAATGAAGCCTCCCGTTGCAATACCAATGGAAAGTATCATAACAAAAACGGCTATTTTGGGAAGGTATATCATAGTTTGGCGCATAAGATCTACGGTAAATCCTATATGCATTACATCTGAAGCCATTATGAAAGTATTAAGTAATATCAGCCAGTAAAAAAGCAGTCCCGCTATTGATGATGGGGTACGGGCTATACCTCCTCTTTCAAGAATTTTTTTCAATCCGAACTTTTCCCCGAAAACATCAAAACCCAGCATTTTTAATATTTTTGATGTGAGTTTCCGGACAATAACTGCAAAAATCCACCCGAAAACGACTATCCCGAGGGCAAAAATTACCTTGGGGCCGAAGGTTGTCAGAAGCTCCGTAACCTGAGTGAAAGAGGTGACAGCAAGATGGCTGAATACTTCAATAAATGCGTTCATTTTTTTATGCTCCTTTACTTTTTATCTTCATCAAGAAAATCTTTTATTTTTCTTGCCGGTTTTTCTATGAGTTTTTCTCCTTTTTCAATGGCTTTTCTTATTTTTATTTCCGATTTTTCCGCCAGCTCGTCGGTTTTTCTGTCCAGCTTCCTTAAAATGCTTTCTCCTTTTGCAGCCCGGACAAGAACGAAGTCGGCAGCTCCCGATATGCCGGTCTGCAGATTAAGATCATTTTTAAGCTGGAGGACGACCGCCATAGGCGTTGCGCTTCCTTCTTCATTTATGCGTGAAGCGAAAATCACAGAAATAAGAATAAGTATGGAGGATATAAGAAAAAGAAGGTGAAGACCCGTAAGAGTCTGACCGAATATAACCGGTGAAAAATTTCCCAGCGAACCGGCAAGCGCTCCCCCGGCAAGGGGGGCTAGTGCTCCCGTTAATCCCGTAATGGCCGCGTAAAGGGCAAGGAATACCGAGCGTCCGGCCTGGGGCGAAAGTTTTATAAGTATATTGAACTGTGAAAGCCCCGCGCCTGCCATAAAAGCGCCTGTAAGTATATGAGCGGTCATAACGGGAACATAATAAATGCCGGGGATTGCCGTTAACCAAACCAGGGGAACGGCGGCCAGTAAGAGGCTTGATAGTATAACAACGGGTTTATTCCCGAGCATATCTGTTATGGGTCCCCATATTTTCATCATTAAAAGAGTCGCTACAGTTGCCGCGGTGCCGAAAACTGTCAGCGTTGAAAAATCAATCTTTAAAGTATTTATCATATATACACCGTAAAAAGGCGCTGCCAGGTTTACGGCAAAAATCCATATGGAGACGTATAGGATAAGTTTTATGAAATTCCTGTCGCGCAGCGGCAATAAAAATCTGGAGGAAGAAAGTTTTTCCTTTCCAGTCCGGGCCGGGCCTTCGGGTTCGGGGACCGAGCGGAGGAAAATAATTGAAGAGAGGCCCGCAGCCACGCCTGCGGCAAATACAATGACGAAGCCTGCTTGGAGATTGTCCGGACGGCTTAATTCCCAGTAATTGATAAACCAGCCTCCCAGGAGAACAAAAACCATGCCGAAAAATGAAGTTATCATATTTCTTCTGCCGAAATAAGCGCCTCTTACATCAGCCGGTACAATATCGCTCATCCATGAAATCCAGCTTACGCCTGCAAGAGAAGCAAAGAGGCTCGACAGTCCTATAACAAAGACTACGATCCATATCCTGTAATCGGAAACGGGCGCGAATATCCTGAAGGGAAGGAGTACTATAACAACCCAGAGAGCCCTGCTTACGGCTATCGATGTTACGCATAACTGTTTGCTTTTTCCGGTTTTTTCTATTATATAAGAACCGAAAAGCTGTGTGAGGTTGGCGAACATTGGAAGTGAAGCTATTATTCCTACTTGGCCCGCACTGGCATCAAGAACTTTTAAAATAAAGCCCATAAGGAATATTCCGCCGCACAGGGAAGCCATTACGGCAGAGAATGATCCGTCTATGATAGAAAGCCTTAGCGCTTTTGTTGTGAATTTATTGTACATTTTCCGTGCAGGCACCTTGACCCGTTGCTGTGCTTAAACCGTCTTTAAGTGGATTATAGATTCTTTTTTTTTCATTTTCAAGGCGTCATACTATTTGACATGAATAAAACTTTTTGATATAAATCATTACGTTCGGAAAAAAATTAATTTTAACAGGAGGAAACATAGTTAAATATAATAAGAAACTCAGAACTAACTCTGAAATAACGGATCTTAAAGTAAGGGCTGTAAGTTCTGACGGTGAAAATTTAGGTGTTATTCCGATAGAAAAAGCTTTGGAATTAGCCCGCAAGGAAGAGCTTGATCTGGTTGAAGTTTCTCCGGACTCGCGTCCTCCGGTATGCAAAATAATGGACTATAACAAGTACTATTATGAGCAAAAGAAAAAGAAGCGTGAGAACAAGAAAAAAGCTGTGAGCAAAGATTTGAAACAGATAAGGCTTTCACCAAACATAGGCAAGCACGATTTAGAAACAAAATTCGGAAAAATAAAGAATTTTCTTGAAAAAGGGCATAAGGTTAAAATTAATATGATGTTTAAAGGCAGGCAAAAGGAGCATCTTGAAGTGGGAAAGCAGATACTGACCGGAATAATAGAAGAACTCAAAGAAATTGCGGAATGCACTTCCAAACCATGCTTTGAGGGATTCTATATGAGTACGATGCTTTCACCTGTACATGATAAAAGTAAAAACAATGAGTAAAAAAACCCATTCGGGGGCAAAAAAAAGGTTTAAAGTAACAGGCGGCGGCAAAGTCGTATATCACAAAGCCGGCGCAGCGCATCTTAAAAGCAAGAAAAACGCAAAAAGAAACAGGCGCCTCAAAAAGGCGGGACTGCTTCAGGGAGCCGATACACA
>PWMP01000022.1 GCA_003558145.1 Elusimicrobiota bacterium | reverse complement strand
TTTGGAATGATTGTCCGCAAAATAACCAAAAAATAATCGCTTGTCAAGTGTTCCGGCGGATAGTATGCTTCTCTTGGATTGCATATCAAACAATCCGGAATGATATACGGTTCCGTATAATTACTTGTTCGCAGGGAGGACTATCATGCATATATTTACTCCTACTGTTGTTTTGGCGTTAGCTCTATTCATGCTTGTAACCGTAGTTTACGCATTTATTGTGAAGCGTTATCGACTATGCCTCAGCCTAATCATACTTATAGGCGTCCTGCTTAGGCTCCATGCAGCTTCTGATGCATTTCTGCACTTATGGGACGAGAGCTTTCACGCAGTTGTTGCCAAGAATTGCATTGCCAGCCCACTTCGCCCTACACTTTATGCACACCCCGCTTTAGAATATGACTACCGTGATTGGCTCGCTAATCACGTATGGTTACATAAACCACCTTTAGCGTTGTGGGTTATGGCGGGCTCAATGCGTCTCTTTGGCATCAACGAATTTGCCCTTCGGCTTCCCAGCGTCATTGCGTCGACCCTTATGATAATATTGGTTTACAAGATTGGAGCAATGGTGTGGTCAATACGTCATGGCCTCATTGCAAGCGCACTAGTCGCTACAAATGCATACTTGATTAATCTTGCCGCAGGACGAGTTCCGGTGGATCATATAGACACGTTGTTTATAACGCTAGTTACCGTTGGGGCGTATTTTGTCATCCAACCCAGCAACACAAAGAACACAACTTACAATGATATACTTATCGGCATTATTATAGGATTAGCATATCTAACCAAAAGTCTTCCCGGCTTGCTGATCTATGGATTATGGCTCATTTCTGTTTTATTAACCGGTCAGCAATGCAAAATAAAATACATACTTGTGCGCTCCTGCATTATTTTGGGTGTTGCTGTGTGCGTTGGTGCGCCGTGGGCCATTTATTCACGAATTCATTACCCTTTGGAGAGTTCATGGGAAAGCATGTATACAATTCGCCACATATTTGAAACACTAGAGGGACATAGCCATCCATGGTATTATTATATTAATAGAATAAACAGATGGCTTGGGCCGATATCATATGTTGCGTTGATTTATGCATGCATCAGAACGATCAGTCGCCAAGATGATTTAAAGGCGAACATGATCATCCTTGCATGGTTTTGTGTTCCACACATAGTATTTTCTGCTGTCGCCACTAAAATGCCTATGTATGTGATGATTGGATCTGGCGCCGGCTTTTTGATCGTGGCGCATTTCGTAATCGAAATTAGCGACATTATCAATGCTCGATTGTCGACCAAACCTTGCCACCGCTATATCCTATTGGGTATCATAATAGTCAGCACGTGCATTCCCTTAATTGAGCTTCCCAGACGCCTACACCTTATCAGAGAATACGACAGAAGCCCTTCGTGGGCAGACGACTTAAGAGATCTATCGACAGCTCACTCTTGCACAAATACCGTTGTGTTTGCCGTTCCGAACGCTATTGCTGCAATGTTCTATGGTGATTATGCTGCCTATAATTATCTGCCTACGCATGATGTGATACAAGAAGTTATTGCTGATGGACGTGAAGTTGTGATCTTTGACCAAGGCGCTCTTCCTACGTGGGCTCGACAACTAGAGGGGGTGCATATATTCACCCCTCCATTGAGGAATATTCGCGAACAAAGACCTGAACCTTATTGAAAATTGCGTGCAATTTTCAAAAGGTTAGGTCTGACGTTGAGTCAGAAAGACGATATGACAAATATATCAAATGACGTTGTGGCGCGAGCCCATCACAGCTTTACCAGCTCGCTAAAACAAGCGCACGCGCAGATTCAACACCTAAATGAACTCAAAGCGCGACAAGCATCATTCCCGCTTGAGCAACGTGAGAGACATCACGAAGAAATCACTCGACTCCAGCATGAGATCATTTCCATCCAGCAACAACAACTCGATGAAACCCGTAAGGAGAAGTGGAAGGTCACGCTCCTTGTCAGTATTCTTTGCTCGCTGCTCAGTGTGCTGCTCACAAGGATGCTCAGCTGAAGACTCCAACGTGGGAACTAAGAGAATATGAAAACGACATGCCCATTTTGTAAGCAAGTATACGAGATTGAGGCGGAGCATCAGGATCAACATCTTGCATGCTCAGTCTGCAACCGTACGTTTATCTGCTCAGTTGTCGCAAATCCTCTTATCGGCACGATGTACCTCGATATCGAAACAAACGCTTCTCCCAGAAAGACCAACGTCGATATATCGAGCATTGTTTGGTGGTGCAATGATGAGTGGCGTTCGTGGGTAAATGGAAAGGACGATCCAGACGATTTCATCCTGTTCTGGAATCACTCAACACAATTGGTCACTTTCAACGGCAAAACGTTTGATCAACCAATAATTGTAAAGAAATTCGGCGTACATCGTCATCCCAACCATCTTGACCTCATGCATGAGGCTAAGGCACACGGCCTCACAGGAGGTCTCAAAGCGATCGGGAAAGCCTGCGACTTTCCCCGTCCGCATGAACTCGACAACGTAGACGGCTCTGTAGCCGTCAAATTGTGGAGAGATTACTTTTTCAATGGCACTACTGCGGCACTACAGAACCTACTTTACTATAATGCGTGGGACGTTGCCTTGACATACTATCTCCACTGCCACTGTGCATCAGAACAATCTGTATCAATTCACGAAACCATCCCATTTCAACTCGAACCAAAGCATCTCGAAACGGTACTACCAAAACCCAAAAAGCCTGCATCCCCACGCAAAAAGGTTGGCAAGATTCAAGAGTATTGGGAGGACAGAAGAAAGAATCCTATCACAGTGATTCGTGGTGCAGAAGTCTGCATTACAGGCGACCTCACCCGAATAGAGAGGGAAGATGCCGAAGCTCTCATAGAGAGCCTCGGAGGAATATACAAAAATTCCGCACCGCGAACGCTCGACTTTCTTGTTGTCGGTGGTGGGTACGAAAATACAGGAAAACTCACCAAAGTAGAAGAAGGTCTTGCCAAGGGTGCGCATACACGAATCATTGATGAAGATGAGTTTTGGCGACTCATAGAAAAGACCCAACAAAAACATGCACAGATATTCCCTGAACCGCATGCGGTTCAGGGAAATCGTGATGTTTGACGTTGTGTGCCGGGCGTATCCGGCAGCTAACAGGTGATACACCGGAAAGCAGACACACGGACTGGCGTAAAGTCCTTAACCAGAGAGACCAGCTCGAAGGTTAGCCGACGGCAACTGCTGCCCAGCAATGGGAGTAGGGAGGAGCCGGAGGCAAAAGTAGCGGATTGATCGCATGCGACCTCGCCCAGGCAACTAAGGCGGCACAAGGAAGAGAACATGACATGGACATCACTACCTACAGGTGGTCAGGGATTCCACGCTTCTAACCGCCATTGGATCAACCATCCCGACATGTCCGGTTGACGGAGTGTATCTCGAACAGGTATTATCCCGTTTCACAGCGCAAATACGTTCGGGTATTTAAACTCACTCAATCCGTACCATCAGGGAAATTATGGCATTTGCATTACG
>PWMP01000229.1 GCA_003558145.1 Elusimicrobiota bacterium | reverse complement strand
CAGGCGTATTTTATCACCGGGATTAGCATAATATTTTTCTGCCGTAATCCAATTGTCATGCCCGTAAAGAACCGAAGGCAGTAATATAACAAAAAGTGCGGCTTTAAGTCGTTTCAGCAATTTTTTAAAAAAAGTAAGCAAGTTCTGCTGTAAACTTGAGTGGTTTTTTTCCAAACTCAATTCCGGTTTTAAAAACTGTTTCGTCATGCCCTACAGGTATATATATCCCCGGAAGTACAGACAGCTCATCCCGAAGGTCATCAAAAGAACCGAACACCTCTATTCCCCCCGCAATACCATGGGGGTCCCGCGAAAGAGGCGTTTTAATTCCGGCTCCCCATTCCACCTCGGTATCACTGTCTTCTATTTCAGCAATTAAATTAAGAGAAATATTTGAGTGATTCCCGAAGTCCCTTCCGAGAACAACTTTGCTTTCAACAACTTCACCGGCGCCGAGAAGTTTTTTAGCCCTGTCAAAAGGAATTTCATATTCAAGGGCAAAAGCTATATCTACAGGCAGCAGTTGCGGCAGATTATACTGAAACCCTAAAGCAGCGGCCTCTATAAAGGGTGGAGGGCCAAGCGGATCATATTCATTTTTAGAATCAGACTCCAGGTTGTTAACACCAAACTTTGCAAAATGAAAATGGGCGTCAAGACACAGCCCGTCAATAACTGTATACGAAAAACCGGGAGTCATTTCCCATCGATCAGAGCGGGCATCTAATTTGTCGGGAGCCATATAATCATACCTGATATAAAAAGAGGCTGCTCCTTTCTCCTGGTAATCATAGCTGTCAAGCTGAAGGTATTGCCCGACGCCGTGAGCAAAGACCATTGTGCACAATGAAAACATCATAATACCCGTTAAAGCAAGTTTTCTCATAATTCCTCCCAGGTTTCTTTCCTCATATATAAATACGCCCTAAAATATTTCTATTCCGAATCCGCAACCGTAAGTGAGCCGAATTTAACGCCTTTTTGTGATTTAAGCCTGTCGGTAAATTCCTGCATTTTTTCCCGGGTTCCCCTGACAACAATTATCTCCATACAGTTGTGATGGTCAAGGTGTATATGCTGGTTGCATATCACAAGCGAGCTGTAGTCATGCTGGATATCTGTTAACTTGGCAATAAGCTCCCGCCTGTGGTGATCATATACCAGTATTACCGCGCCGGTGCCTTTTTTTCCTTTTGCCAGGGCGTCTTCTTTAAGTTTTTCCCTGATAATATCTTCTATTGCCTTGGACCTTGTAGGATAGCCCTTTATCTTTATCAGGGAGTCAAAGTCCTTAAGCAATTTTTCATTTAGAGACACCCCAAATCTTTTTATCTTAGTCATTTGAATTTTCCTTGTGTTACGTTTTTTAAAAACATAGCATTTTAAAATAAAAAGTCAACATATGTAAAACAGCAAAATTATTTTCTTGACATACTTGCGGTTGAATTGATATAGTTTAATTGAAATATGATATTTACTTTTGAAACTTTTCAGCTTTCAATAATGTCTAAATATCAAAGAGGTAATCCATAATGAATATAAATAAAAAACTTGCAGTTTCAGCTTTTGTACTGATTCTTTTCACCTTGAGTATTTTTACCTTCACCGGAAGAAGCGACGAAGTTGACGATAGTTTCCGGCGGGGTATAAAATATACCAACAAAGGTGATTACGACCGGGCAATCCGCGAATTCACAAGAGTTATAACCGAAGACAGAGAGTATGCGGATGCATACTTTTCACTGGCAATTGCTTATATAAACAAAAAAATGGAATTTGAAGCGGTAAGTCTTCTTCAAAAAGCTATAGAACTGGATCCTGATAACAGCAGGCCATACTTTGTACTGGCAATGCTTTATGAAAGGCTGGAAGACAATCAAAAGGCTATTCAAACCCTTGAAAAATTCATCAGCATGAACCCGGGAGAAAGACAACTGGAAAGAGCACAAAAACGACTGAAAAGGCTGCAGAGGCAAAAATTAAAATGAAAAAACTACTATTCTTTATTCCTCTTCTCTGCATAATTATTCTTACAGGCGGTTGTGCAAGACCCAGGGTCGCCTTTATGCCCGGTTATGATTTTACTCAGATTAATCAGATCGGAGTACTTAAGTTTGACAGTTCCCAGGTTGATTTTGTATCCGGATATGATCCCGGATATATGGTAGCGGATGAATTTGTGCTGCAGTTTTTAAACGAAGGAGTCAGGGTTGTTGAGCGCTCCCGCCTTGAAGAAGTTTTAAGAGAACACGCCCTCTGGAGAAGTGGAGATATCGACCCGGAAACAGTAAAAGAAATGGGAAAAATACTTGGCGTGGATGTCCTTATGCTGGGGACTGTTACCCGTTACATACCCGATGAAAAAAACAGAATCTATGTAAGAGACAGGGAGGGCAACGTAAAAGAAGAAATCTTTCTGGTTGACGCGGAAGTAAGCATCAGCGCAAGAATGGTTGACGTGGTAACCGGGGAAGTCATCTGGGCCGGGGCTTACTCATACAATTCATTTTATATTGAAACTGCCGTAAGGCACGCCGTAAATGCCCTTTTCAATTCTATCAGTCAGGCTATCAACAACAAATAAATAAGATAAAATAAAAAGGGGACCGCTTATGCAGTCCCCCATGTCGTTTTTCCGCCCATCAGGCGGTATAGTATTTTACTTGATGTCTATCTGCTTTGTTTTTGTTTCTTCCGCCTTGGACATAGTTATATTTAGAACACCGTCCTTATAAGAGGCGTCAACTTTTTCTTCTTTTACCTTTGACGGAAGATTAATAGCCCTCTGGAAGGACCCGTATGAACACTCACGGTAGTAATACCCTTCTTCTTTATCTTCTTTCTTTTCTTCGTGTTTCTTTTCACCTTTTATCAGAAGGATATTGTCCTCAAGTGAAATGCTTATATCTTCCTTTTTCATACCCGGCAGCTCGGCTTTAATAACTATCTTGTCTTGTTTCTCTTTTACGTCAACCGAAGGAACCCACTCCAGTACGGATGACAGAGCCCTTTCTGAATCGGGCGCACGCGAAAGAGAAAGATCAAAGAGCTGGTTCATCCTGTCGTGCAGATTTTCAATCTCCCGGAAAGGATCCCATTCTCCCCTTCTCCTCCATGGTACCATTGCCATTTAAACCACCTCCTTTTATTTGTTTTCTCCTGTCTCCTTTTCTTTCATTTGCATTATTACTTTTAATCCTGCAAATTTTACTTTTTTTATTCTCATAAGGCCCCAGAAGTACTGGAGCCTGTTTAAATCTTTTTTTGAATACAGTCGGTCATTTCCTTCCCGCCTTTTTGGCATTACAATTTTTTCCCTGTCAAATTTCTTAAGCGTCCACACGGGTATTTTAAGTAGTCTGCATACTATACCGGTAGTATAAACCGGCTCATCCTTATCTATCTCAAATTCCCGGTATCCGGTTTTTGCCTCAACATCTTTTTTATCTTTTTTTCTATTCATAGTATATCCCTTCCATAATTACTTTTAATACAATATTAGTGTTTTGTCAAGACCCTTACAAAATTAAAAAAATACGATTTCCGAACTAAAAAGCAAAAAAATATCT